>JALYUN010000363.1 GCA_030853725.1 Pseudomonadota bacterium
TACCCGCACTGCGGCGCCTTGGGGCGGCGTGATGGCGATGTTCTCGGGACGAACACCGAAGGTCAGCGCACCCGCTTGCTGCGCACGCGCCCGCCTCGCGAGGTCTGCCGGCAAGGCGATCTGCGCCTGTCCGATGTCCGCATGGTCGCCAACGAGCGTGGCGGCCAGCAGATTCATCGGCGGCGCCCCGGTGAAGCCGGCGACGAACACCGCCGCAGGCCGGTTGTAGATCGCGTCGGGCGTGTCGTACTGCATCAGCTTGCCGGCAGACAACACGGCGATGCGGTCGGCCAGCGTCATCGCCTCGGTCTGGTCGTGCGTCACGTAGACGATGGTCGCGCCCAGACGCTGGTGCAGGCGCTTGATCTCGCTGCGCATTTCGTTGCGCAGTTGAGCGTCCAGGTTCGACAGCGGCTCGTCGAACAGAAACACCTTCGGTTCGCGCACGATGGCACGGCCGATCGCCACCCGCTGGCGCTGCCCGCCCGAGAGCGCCGCGGGCCGGCGTTCCAGCATGTGGTCGATGCGCAGCAGCTTCGCAGCGGCGTCGACGCGCTGGCGAATCGCTTCTTCAGGCGTCTTGCGCAAACGCAGGCCGAAAGCCATGTTCTCGTACAGCGTCTTGTGCGGGTACAGCGCGTAGTCCTGAAACACCATCGCTATGTCGCGGTGGCGCGGCGGCAGCTCGTTCACGCGCTGTCCGGCGATCTGCACCTCACCGCCGCTGATGGGCTCCAGCCCCGCGATCATCCGCAGCAGCGTGCTTTTGCCACAACCCGAAGGCCCGACGAACACCACGAACTCACCGTGTCGGATCGCCAGGTCGATGCCGTGAATGACCTGCACCGGACCGTAGCGCTTGGCCACGGCACGCAGTGCCAGATCGGCCATCAGTAACCTTCTTGGCGCGGCGCTGGCGCCTTGGCGGCAGGCGGTGCGTCGATGGCGCGCAACGCGGCGGCAGCGGCCTGTGCAGCGCGCATCAACAAGCCCAGGTCCGAAGCGACCGCGACGTAGTCGTAACCCATCGCCCGGTATTGCGCCACCGTTTCCGGGTTACCACCAACGGTGCCTATCGGCTTGCCGATGGCGTTGGCGCGCTTGGCGGCATCGGCCATCACTTTCATCACCTCCGGGTGCGTCAACTGGCCGACATGGCCCATGGTGCCCGAGAGGTCACCAGGGCCGACGAACAGCGCGTCGACACCGGGCACTGCAGCGATCGCTTCCAACTGCGCCACCGACTCGACCGTCTCCATCTGCAGCAGGTTGCAAATGCCGTCGTTGGCGACCTTGAAGTAGTCGGGCGTGGTGCCGAAGCGTGAGCCGCGGCTCATCCCCGCCATGCCGCGCACGCCCGCCGGGGCGTAGCGCGTGGCGGCCACCGCGCGGGTCGCTTCCTCGGCGTTCTGGATAAACGGAAACAGCAGCGTGCGGGCCCCGGCGTCGAGCACGCGCTTGACTTGCACCGTGTCGTTCCACGGCACCCGAACCACCGGCTGCATGGGGGTGTTGCCCACCGCCTGCAGCATGTGAACCAGGTCCATCAGATCGAGCGGCGTGTGTTCCATGTCGATCACGCCCCAGTCGAAGCCGGCACAACCTACGGCTTCCACGACGATCGGGCTGGCGGACATGATCCAGGTACCCACCGGGACTTTGGTGGCGCGCGCTTTCAGGAGTTCGGCGAAGGCATTCATGGTCATTCTTTCGGGATAAGCAGACTAGTAGATCACCGGCTCGGGTGTCGGTGCGCCGGCTTGCAGGAAGTCGAGGTCGCAGCCCAGATGGGCCTGCGTCACGTGTTGCTGGTAGAGCTGGGTCCAGCCGCGCTGGTAGGGCTGCACCGGCGCGGTCCAGGCCGCGCGGCGGCGCGCCAGTTCGTCGTCCGGCACCAGCATCTGCAGGCGCCGCGCCGGCAGGTCGAAATCGATCTCGTCGCCGGTTTGCAGCAGCGCCAGCGGCCCGCCCACTGCGGATTCAGGGCTGATGTGCAGCACGCAACTGCCGTAGTGGGTGCCGCTCATGCGCGCGTCGGACAGCCGCAGCATGTCGCGCACGCCTTGCTGCAGCAGCTTCTTCGGCAGCGGCAGGTTGCCCCACTCGGGCATGCCGGGCGCGCCGACGGGACCCGCATTGCGCAGCACCAGCACGGTGTGCTCGTCGACGTCCAGGTCCAGGTCGGCCATGGCCGCCTGCATCTGCGGCTGGCTGTCGAACACCAGCGCGCGGCCGCGGTGCTTGAAGAATTTTTCGCTGGCGGCGCTGGGCTTGATGACGGCCCCGTCGGGTGCGAGGTTGCCGTGCAGCACCGCCAGCGCACCGTGCGGGCTGACCGGGTCGGCCAGTGGCTTGATGGCGTCGTCGTCGGTGACTTCGCAACCGTCGATCTGCTCACGCAGGGTTTTGCCGGTGACGGTGAGCTCGTCCAGCGACAGGTGCGCGCGGATGCGGTTCATCAACGCCGGCAGGCCGCCCGCGTAATAGAAGTCCTCCATCAGCTTGGTGCCGCTAGGGAACAGGTTCGCCAGCACGGGCACCTGGCGCGACATCGCGTCCAAGTCGGCCAATGTCAGCGGCACACCAGCGCGCCCGGCCAGCGCCAGGATGTGGACCGCGGCGTTGGTGGAACCGCCCAGCGCCATCTGCACCGCAGCCGCATTGCGAAACGCGCCAGCGGTCAGGATGCGCGCCGGCCGCAGGTCTTCTTCGATCATCGCCACGATGCGCTCGCCGCAGTCGGCCGCCATGCGTGGGTGCGCCGAATCCATCGCGGGGATGCTGGTGGCGCCGGGCAAGGTCATGCCCAGCGCTTCGGCGATCGAGGTCATGGTGCTGGCGGTGCCCATGGTGTTGCAGGTGCCGGGGCTGCGTGTCATGCGTGATTCCAGCCGCACCCATTCGGCTTCGTCGATGCGGCCGGCCTGCTTCTCATCCCAGTAGACCCGGGTGTGGGTGCCGGCGCCGACGGTACGGCCCTGGTAGCGGTCGTTCAGCATCGGCCCCGCCGGGCAGAAGATGGCGGGCAAGCCCATGCTGATCGCGCCCATCAGCAAGCCGGGCGTGGTCTTGTCGCACCCGCCCAGCAGCACTGCGCCGTCGACCGGCAAGCTGCGCAGCAGTTCCTCGACTTCCATCGCCAGGAAGTTGCGGTAGAGCATGGTGGTGGGCTTGACCATCACCTCGCCCAGGCTCATGGCGGGCAGCTCGAACGGCATGCCACCGGCCAGCAACACGCCACGCTTGACGGCTTCAGCGCGTTCACGCAAGTGCGAATGGCACGGCGACAGATCGGACCAGGTGTTGACGATGGCGACGATCGGCCGGCCCATCACATCTTCGCGGCGCAGACCCATCTGCTGCATGCGCTGGCGGTGGGCAAAGCCGCGCATGCCCTGGTCGGCGAACCAGCGGCGGCTGCGGAGTTCTTTCACGTCTGGATTCATGCAGGCAAGGTCTAGGGGCGGCAGAAGGAACGGTCGGAGCTGACGGGTGTTACCGCTAACATACGCATCCCGATTTGGACCGTCCATTCTGAGTTACCCGGTGCCCCGATCCGACCCAGCCGCCCTGCCCGCTCAGCCCATGCCCCGCCAGGCCAGGCGCGGCCACGGCCGCGTCACGCTGCAGCAAGTCGGGCAAGCTGCCGCGGTGACCGCCATCACCGTTTCGCGCTTCCTGCGTGACCCGGGCATGGTGGCGCCAGCCACGGCTGAACGCATTCGCGCGGCTCTTGCGCAGACCGGCTATGTGCCGAACCGGCAAGCCGGCTGGCTGGCCAGTGGCGTGTCGAACATGGTGGCGGTGTTGCTGCCCAATCTGACGAACTCGATCTTCGCGGAAACCGCGCAGGGCATGAGCGAAGGGCTACAGGCGGCCGGGTTCGAGTTGTTGATCGCTGCCACCGCCTATTCGCTGGAACGCGAAGAACAGCAACTGCGCACCGTGATGGGCTGGAACCCGGCGGCGGTGGTGGTGACCGGGCGCCAGCACTCGCCAGGGGCACGCAAACTGCTGGCGCAAGCGCAGGCAAGCGGCACGCCGGTGATCGAGATCTGGGACCACCACGCACCAGCGCGCAGCAAGCGGCAGGCGCATTTCACGCAGATCGGCTTCAGCCACGACGCGGTCGGCCGCGCCATGGCCGAACACCTGCTGCGCTCAGGGCGCACCGTGCTGGCTTACGTCGACAGCGGTGTGGGCGAGGACTACCGCGCGCACGAACGGGGGATGGCCTTCGCCGCCACCGCGCGTGCGGCCGGCGCGCAGGTCACCGTGCTGGTGGCGCCGCCCGGTGATGCCTTCGACGCCGGCAGGCAGGCGTTGACCGAACTGATGCGTGTCGGCCCGCCTGCCATCACCGCAGCGGCCTTTGCCAACGACCACCTGGCCTGCGGTGCGCTGCTGGAAGCCACGCGGCAGAAGGTGCCGGTGCCGCATCGACTGGCACTGCTGGGCTTCGGTGACTTCGCCATCGCGCGGCAGTTGAGCCCGGGCTTGAGCAGCGTGCAACTGCCGCGCCATGCAATCGGCAGCGAGACCGCAGCGTCGCTGCTGCAGGCGCTGCGCGAAGGCAGCCCGGCCCGGTCGGCGTCGCTGCAGTGGGGGCTGGTGGCACGCGGCAGTACGGGACTTGCCGGCGGGCTCCGGTCGCTCGAGCGGGTAGCTGCGGCGGGTCTACATTCAGGCGCAAATGCACCCGCGCTGGCTGAAATTCGAAAGGGTCCCGTATGAACGACGCCAGCAGCCACATCGGTCTGAGCATGGGCTCCGAAGTGCGGGTGCCCTTCACCGCCAACGCACGCTATCCGGATGCTTCAGTCGAAGTGCTGGACCCGAGTTTCGCCGCGCTCCGCCTCTATAGCGCGTCGGTCGAACAACTCGCCACCGGGCTGCGCTGGGCCGAGGGCCCGGTCTGGTTCGGCGACGGCCGATTCCTGCTGCTGTCGGACATTCCGAACAACCGCATCCTGCGCTGGGACGCCTGTTCCGGCGCCACCAGCGTGTACCGCCAACCGTCGAATCACGCCAACGGTCATGCGCGCGACCGCCAGGGCCGCTTGCTGAGCTGCGAGCACCTGACCCGCCGCATCACGCGCACCGAGTACGACGGCCGCATCACCGTGCTTGCCGACCGCTTCGAAGGCCAGCGCTTCAATTCGCCGAACGACATCGTCTGTGCGCGCGACGGCAGCATCTGGTTCACCGACCCCAGCTTCGGCATCCTGGGCCTTTGGGAAGGCGAGCCGGCGGCAGCTGAACTGCCCCACGCCTTCTACCGACTGGACCCATCCACCGGCGCGCTACAACAGCACGGCACCGATCTGCTGGCACCGAACGGTCTGGCGTTCTCGCCGGACGAGTCGCTGCTGTACGTGATCGACAGCCGCGCCACACCCCACCGCCTGATCTGGGCTTACGACGTGGGCACCGGTGGCACGCTTGCCAACAAGCGCCTGGCGGTCGACGCCGACGGCCCCGGCGCTTTCGACGGCATGGCGGTCGACACTTTGGGCAACCTGTGGTGCGGCCTGGGTAGCACCGGTGCGGCGGGCGCCGACTCCGCCGGCCTGGACGGCGTGCGCATCTACAACCCGCAAGGCCGCGCCATCGGCCACATCCATCTACCAGAGCGCTGCGCCAACCTGTGCTTCGGCGGTGTGCACAACAACCGGCTTTTCATGGCCGCAAGCCATTCGCTGTATGCGTTGTTCGTCAACGTGCAGGGCTGCGATTGACCGCTGACGCCCACGAAAAAGCCCCGGCGGTTCTGCCCGGGGCTGGATGAACAGACCGCGCCGCACCCGACGCAAAAGTCGGTGTGGCGCAGCGTGGCTTACTTCGAACCGGCCTTCTTCATGTCGGCCTTGCCTTCGGCCTTGGTGGCGGCAGTTTCGGCGGCGGCCTCGGCCTTGTCGGACTTGGCTTCGGCCTTGACCTTCTCCACTTTCTCGGTTGCGCTGGCCGACTTCTTCTCAACCTTCATATTGGCCTTCGCGGCGGTCTTGTCGGCGCTGGCCTCGGCCTTCATCTTGTCCTCGGGGTCGGCCTTGGCGACTTTCGCACGGGCCTTGTGCTTGGTCTTCGCGGCGTCGTGCGCAACGTCGTTGCGCTTTTTGCCGGCTTTCATCTCGGCCTTGTTCACATCGGCGTCCGCGTTGGCGGCGGTCTTGGCTTCCTCGTTCATGGCCTTGGTGTTGGCCTTATCGGCCTTCATTTCAGCCTTGGTGACAGCAGGTGTGGTGGCCGTGGTCTGGGCGAACGCGGTCGTAGCCAACAGAGCCGAAAACAAAATAGCGAGCGATTTGTTCATGGTGTCCTTTGAGTGATTGATGTGTGCCGAATCGGCACGGCGCTTCCTCAACGCGGGCCGCTTGAAGGCGGTTGACAAGCCGCTTGACGCCACAGTGGCGTCGCACGATGGCGCGGCGCGGCCCGAAGCAGCGCGCTCGGTTCGCTCCGGTTCAGTTTGGCAGCCCCGATCAGACCGCGCGCCGCACCAGCATGCTGCGGATGCGGCTGATGGCCAGCGCCGGGTTCAAACCCTTCGGGCACACGTCGGCGCAGTTCAAGATCGAACGGCAGCGGAACAGCCGATACGGATCTTCCAGGTTGTCCAGCCGTTCTTCGGTGGCCTGGTCGCGGCTGTCCGAAATGAAGCGGTAGGCCTGCAGCAGCCCGGCCGGACCCACGTATTTGTCGGGGTTCCACCAGAAGCTGGGGCAAGCCGACGAGCAGCAGGCGCAGAGGATGCATTCGTACAGGCCGTTCAGCGATTCGCGCTCTTCCGGGGACTGCAGCCGTTCACGCTCGGGTGGGGCGTCGCTGTTGACGACCCAGGGCTTGATCGACTGATACTGTTTGAAGAAACCCGTAAGGTCGACGATCAGGTCGCGCACCACCGGCAGCCCCGGCAGCGGCTTCAGCACCACGGTCTGCGGCAGGCTGCGCATGTTGGTCACGCATGGCAGGCCGTTCTTGCCGTTGATGTTCATGGCGTCGGACCCGCAGACGCCTTCGCGGCACGAGCGGCGAAAGCTCAGTGTCGGATCGAGCGCCTTCAGGCGGATCAGCACGTCCAGCAACATGCGGTCGTCGGCGTGGACCTCGATCTGCAGCGTCTGCATGCGGGGCCGCGCATCGGCTTCCGGGTCCCACCGGTAGATCTGGAAACTGTGCATGGTGTGCTCCTGTGGCGTTCAGTGTTGCAGCAAGTGGTGGACCCGCTCGCGCAGCGCCGGCAGCAGTTCGACGTCGAGCCAGGGGTGGGCCTGGAACCACGGCGTGTTGCGCGGCGACGGATGCGGCAGCGGAAAGTACGCCGGGGCATAGTCCTGCCAGTGGCGCACGGTTTCGGTCAGCGTGCGCTGCCGCCGTGGACCCAGCAAGTGGCGCTGCGCGTGCAGCCCGATCAACAGCGTCAGCTCCACTTGCGGCAGCGCCGCCAGCAAGCGACCCATCCACTGCGGCGCGCATTCCGGCCGCGGCGGCAGGTCACCGCCGTTGCCGCGGCCGGGATAGCACAGCCCCATCGGGATCAACGCGATCTGGCGCGGATCGTGGAACACGGTCTTGTCGATGCCCATCCAGGCACGCAGGCGGTCGCCGCTGGCGTCTTCCCAGGGCACGCCGCTGGCATGCACCCGCGCGCCGGGCGCCTGGCCGACGACCAGGATGCGTGCGCCGGCGCCAGCCTGCAGCACCGGCCGCGGGCCCAGAGGCAAATGGGCTTCGCACAGACGGCAGGCGCGGACTTCGCGCAACAGCCCTGGCAGACTGCGAGACACGCGACGGAGCGGACCCGGAGTTCGGATCGGGAGCAGAGCGGCACTCACCGCTTAACCGTCCTTGCCGTCCAGGCGCGTGGTCATCAACCAAGGCGTGTAGACGACGAAGTAGATCGCGAAGGCTGCGCTCCAGGCCAGCGCCGCGCCCACCAGCGACAGCACCAACCACTGCGGCGCCACCAGCGGCAGCAGCACCCGCAGTACCGCCGCTGCAAAGACGAGCCCATAAGCCAGCACCTCCAGACGCGAAGACACCAGCGGCCTCCCCGTATGACCGCGCGCGGTGCGCGTGAGCATGCCGATGATCAAACCCCCGGTGGCGCCGACGGCCAGCGCGTGCACCCCGGCAGAAGGCGCCACCCAGCCCAGGGCCGCCAACGCCAGCAGCACGAAGCCGACCGGCAACCACAGGTAAGCCGCATGCAGCACCCACAGGATCGGCCGGCCGCGCGCCACCCACGGCTGCCAAGTCCACTGCCGATGCAGGTGGCCGACGGCGGCCAAGCCGAAGGCACCAGCCTTGACCGCTGCCGGTGCTGCAAACACCCACGCCAGCAGGGCAATCGCGGTCATGGCCAAGGTGGCCTGCTCCGCGCGCGGCCGCAACTGCAGCCGCAGTCCCGGCGTGACGTTGGCGGTGAAGGCCGGCAGCACCCGCCCTGTCATCACGCATTCGATCATCACGATCAGGGCCAGCGCAGCGTGCAGCGCTGCCATCGGCGCGACGTCGACGAATCCGAGCACCGCCAGATGGAAGCACAAATTGGCCAGCGACAACAACAGCATCAATCCGGCCAGCGCCAGTCCGCGCCGGTTGTGTGCACGCAGCAGTACATCAGCCAGCACTACGGCAACGACCGGCAGCAAGGCCAGGTCGAGCACCGCGTACAGCGCGTAGGGCACGGTCGGTCCCACCACGGCCGCGATGCGCGCCGCCAGCCACAGCGCGGCCAGCGCACCGAGGAACGCACCGCGCGGCGTCGCCAGCCCCGTCCAGGCCTTGCCCGCCGTCAGCAAAAATCCAACGATCACCGCCGCAGCGAAGCCGAACAGCATTTCATGGGCGTGCCACAGCAGCGGCGCAAGCTGAAGCTCGGCGGGCAACCGCCCCAGAAACATCGCCAGCCACGCCGGCACAGCAACGCAGCCGAACGCGGCAGCGCCGATGTAGAACGGGCGAAAGCCCAGCCGCAGAACGGGCCAGCCGCGCGGAGGGCCGGCAGCAACGGACGGCGTGGACGGCAGGATCGATGGCTTCATGGGCACGCGTCGGATGATTTTTTGCGGACGACGCTATTAGATGCAAGTTAAGTGCATATTAAAGCAGCGCTCGCGGTCGGGCAACCGATCGATTGGTCGCCCGAGTTCGTTGCACCGATGGAGCTTGCTCGCTACTATTGATGCACGATTCATGCATCTATCGCGTCTCTGTCGGAAAAGGAACCCACCATGTCGCAACCCCATCTGCACCTGTCGCCCTCGGCCGCCTATGCTTTCGACGCGCGCGGCGTTGCCAAGCGCTTTCGCCATGCCGCCATTTTCGGCGCGCTCGACGCGCTGCGGTCCGGCGAGACCATGCGCTTCGTCAACGACCACGATCCGCTACCCCTGCTGGACCAGCTGCGTGCCCGCTACGGCGACCGTGTCGACATCGAATACCGCCAGCGTGAGCCCGGCGCCATCGCCATCGACTTCATCGTGCGCTGAGCTCCAGCGTCGGTTCCCCTCGGCGACTGGTTGGCGCCTCACCCACGCGGGCGCGAGGCCTGACAGGCGGCGACTTCATGCGAGACTTCCGCGGCCACCAAGAGCCACCGAACGTCCAGAGGGAGCGCCAGATTGACCCGAACCGATGGCTGAAGCCGCCGTCCTACGCCAAGGCTCGCTGAAGTACCGCACCCGCATCGCGCTGCGCGACCCCACCACCGCACTCGGCGTGCTGGCGGCGCTGCTGTTCAGCTACCTGATCGCTGCGCCGATCGGCTCGCTTTTGAACGACGCGGTCCGCGTGCAATTCAGCGACGTGGCCCGCACCGGGCAGGCGTTGGGCGCACTCACGCTGCACAACGTGCAGCGGGTGTTCCAGTCGGCCGTGGCGCCGTATGTGTTCTGGAAGCCGCTGCTGCACACCGTGGAAGTCGCCGTCGGCGCGATGGTGATGGCGCTCCTGGTCGGCGGACTGATGGCCTGGCTCATCAGCCGCACCGACCTGTGGGGCCGCAAGTGGTTCGCCACGGCGTTGATCGTGCCGTACATGCTGCCGTCATGGACGCTGGCGCTGGCATGGTCGGCGCTGTTTCGCAACCGCACCGCGGGCGGGCAACCGGGCTGGCTGGAAACGCTCGGGCTCGAGCCGGCCGACTGGCTGGCATACGGGCAACTGCCGGTGACGCTGGTGCTGGCGCTGCATTACGCGCCGTTCGTGATCCTGCTGTTCGGCAACGCGCTGCGGCGGCTGGACTCGCAACTGGAAGACTCGGCACGCATGCTCGGTGCCGGCCGCTTCACCGTGGCGCGGCGCATCGTGATTCCGCTGATGGCGCCTTCGCTGCTGTCGGCCATGACATTGATCTTCGCCAAGTGTCTGGGCGACTTCGGCGTGGCCTATGTGCTGGGGGTGCCGGTCAAGTTCGACGTGCTGGCGACGTCGCTGTTTCGCAGCGTCACGGCACGTCAGACCGGTGAAGCCGCCGTCATTGCCGCGGCCATCATCGGGATCGGCAGCGTCTCGGTCGTGATCGACGCGCGGCTGGTGCGCGAGGCCAAGCGCTTCGTCACGATCGGCTCGAAGGGGTCGACGGACCGCACGAGCCGGCTCGGCCGCTTGCGGCTGCCGATGACCATGACCGCTGTCCTGGTGTTCGCGGTCAGCGTGGCGGTGCCGCTGCTGGTGCTGTTCCTGACCACGGTGATGCGCATTCCCGGCGACCTGAGCCCCGGCAATTTCACGCTCGACTACTGGATCGGCCACGACCTGCCCACCACCGCCATGCGCGAAGGCGTGCTGATCACGCCTGACTTCTGGCACGCCGCCTGGAACTCGATCTGGATCGTTGCCCTGGCCGCCGGCTTTGCGGGGGTCTCGGGCCTGTTGGTGGGCTACGTGGTGGTGCGCAGTCCCGTGCGGTTGCTGGGCTCGTACTTGCGCTATGTGACTTTCCTGCCGTATCTGGTGCCGGGCATCGCTTTCGCGACCGCTTCGCTGTCGATCTTCGCGGTGCAGCGCGGGCCGATTCCGGCGCTGTACGGCACTGCGGCCATCCTCGTGATCGCGCTCGCGGCCGACCAGATGCCCTTCGCGTCGAGGGCCGGTATCAGCGCCATGCTGCAGCTCGGCAAAGACCCGGAAGAAGCTGCGCAAGTGGCCGGCGCGGGCTGGTGGCGGCGACTCTTCACGGTGGTGATCCCGATCCAGAAAGGCGCACTGGCCGCCGGCACCTTGCTGCCCTTCATCTCGGGCCTGAAAAGCCTGAGCCTGGTGATCATCCTGGCGGTGCCCGGCACCGACCTGCTCACCACCTATGCCATCCGGCTGCTCGACTACGGCTACGACCAGGCCACCAACGCGGTCGTGCTGATGCTCTGCGCGCTGGCTTTCTTCGGCACCCTGGGGGTCCAGAAGCTCACCAAGAGCAGCCTGGCCGACGGACTAGCAAACTGAACCCACCATGGCCCGTGTGACCCTGCGCCACATCGAGAAGAACTACGGCAAGGGCGCGCCCAGCGTCATCACCGGGCTCGACCTCGACATTCCCGACGGCGAATTCCTCTGCGTGCTGGGCCCTTCGGGCTGCGGCAAGACCACCACGCTGCGCATGATCGCCGGCCTGGAGCACCCCACCGCCGGTTCGATCAACGTCGGCGAGCGCGTGGTCGACGACGTGGCGCGCGGCATTCATGTGCCACCCGAGCAACGCCAGATGGGGCTCGTGTTCCAGAGCTATGCGCTGTGGCCCCACCTGAGCGTGCAGGACAACGTGGAGTTCGGCTTGCGGCTGCGCAAGCTGGCCACCGCCGAGCGCGAATCCAGAGCCACCGCGGTGATGCAGACGCTGGGCATTGCGGCGTATGCGAAGCGCTACCCGTCGGAGCTTTCCGGTGGCCAACAGCAGCGCGTGGCGCTGGCGCGGATGCTGGTGATGCGGCCCGAGGTGATCCTGTTGGACGAGCCGTTGTCGAACCTGGATGCCAAGCTGCGGCTGGAGATGCGTGCCGAGTTGAAACGCATCCACGCCGAAACCAACGCCACCGTGGTCTTCGTGACGCACGACCAGTGGGAAGCGATGACGCTGGCCACCACCATCGCCGTGATGCAGGGAGGCCAGGTGCTGCAACTGGACACGCCCGATGCGATCTACGAGCGCCCCACCAGCCGGTTCGTGGCCGAGTTCATCGGCAGTTCACCGATCAACATGGTCGAGCTTGGTGCGCAAGGCGAAGCCACGGCGTTGTCGGCTGCGATGGGCGCTTACCTGCAGCAGCGGCTGACAACCAGCGTCCCCAGAGGCTCGGTCGGCATCCGGCCGGAAGCTTTGCAATTCGCCCGCCAAGGTGAGGCGGTACCGGCGCAGGCGCTGGCTGGCGAAGCCATCGTCACAGGCATCCTTCCCACCGGCGGAAGCTGGATCGTCGAGCTGGAAACCACTGGCCGCAAGCTCTTCATGATCGCCGGCGATGCGCCAGT
>JALYUN010000035.1 GCA_030853725.1 Pseudomonadota bacterium
CCCCGAAGCCGGCCATAGCCAGTCGATGTTGTCGTCGCCTTCCTTCACCGGCGGCGGCTGTGGGTCCAGCGGGCGCACTTCGGGTTGCGGGGCGACGGCCACCGGCTTGACGACCACGACCGGCGCGCTGGCCGCAGGCCCAACCTGCGCCGACGGCAAAGATGCGACGTTCTGGCCCGGCGGAACGATCCTCAAGACCTGGCCGATCTCGATCGAGCTAGGATTTTCCAGATTGTTCCAGCGCGCGATGTCGCGCCATCCCTGGCCGTTGGTCTGCGCCACCTTGAACAAAGTGTCGCCCCGTTTGACGGTGTAGTAGCCGGGCTTGCCGGCGTTTTCGATGCCCGGCAGCGGCTTGCCGCTGGGCTCTGCCGCCGGAATTGAAGCGGGGGGCATCACCGGCGGCGGCATCGGCACCGATTCCCGAGCCGCTGGGCTGCGGTCTTCGACCGGTGCACGGTGCCGCGGCGAAGCGCAGCCGACCAGCATTGCCAGCAACAGGGTTGCGATCAAGGCCGCAGTCGGACCCCGGCCTGGTGAGAAGTGAGCGAGTTCCAGTTTCATTCAGCGCCGGATTTTAAAGGCACAAAGTGGACTGCATCGAGTTGACGACGCACCAGCCCGCGGGCAGTGCGGTCGACCACCACCAGCACCTGCCCGCCGCGCGCCGCGTCGTGCATGGGCGCCACCAGCCTGCCCCCGGCGGCAAGTTGGTCGAGCCACGCCTGCGGCAGGTCGTGGCCACCGGCCGCCGCGACGATGGCGTCATAAGGTGCGCCAGGTGCGTGACCGAGTCGGCCGTCGCCGTACAGTAAACGGAGGTTGCCGGTGCGCAGCGCCGCCAGGTTGAGCCGCGCCTTGTCGTGCAGCGGCTTCAGGCGTTCGATCGACACCACGCTGCGGCCCAGCAACCCGAGCAGCGCGGCTTGGTAGCCACAGCCGGTGCCGATCTCGAGCACCTTCCCCAGGCGGCCATGGGCACGCGCATGTTCGCTCTCGAACAGCAGCGCCAGCATGCGGGCCACGACAGAGGGTTTGGAGATGGTTTGCGACAGCCCGATCGGCAAGCTCGTGTCTTCGTAGGCCTGCGCTGCGAGGGCGGAGTCGACAAAACGATGGCGCTCGACAGCGTCGAAAGCCTGCAGCACCGGTTCGCAGTCGATGCCCTTGGCGCGCAGCCGCAGAACCATGCGGGAGCGCACTGCTGCCGAATCGAGCCCGACACCGCGAGCCAGCACGGGCCGGGTGGCTTGCGCGGCGTGGTCGGCCGCATGCTGCAAGGGCCGCTGTGGGCGCAGCAGCTCGGCCGACGTCGGTCGCACGGAAGCCTGCAGGCGGTTCAACGCCAACGGGAAGCGAGCGGGCTTCGGCGCGACTTCGACTTCATTCGCCACCATTGCGACGGTGCGAGACCGTTCGGGTGGCGTCATGCCAGCCGGGCCGCCAGGCGTTCGGCCCAGACACTCTGCGACGCGTGGTCGGTCAGGTCGACCTGCAGCGGCGTGATCGAAATCGCACCTTGCGCCACGGCATGGAAATCAGTGCCTTCACCGCATTCGCGCGCGTCGCCCGCGGGACCGATCCAGTAGATCGGCTCGCCGCGCGGATTGATCTGGCGGATCACCGGTGCGCTGGCATGACGCCGACCCAGGCGCGTGACCAGCCGCGGCAGGCTCAACGCATCGGCGCGATTCGGAATGTTGACGTTCAGCAACCACGGTCGCGAACTGCTCTGGCCCAGCGGTGCGCGTTGCAGCACCTGTTCTACCACCGCACGCGCTGCCGCCGCGGCGGCGTCGATCTCGGCCCAACCCTTCTCGCCCTGGGAAAAGGCAATCGCCGGAATGCCGAAGAGGTATCCTTCCATTGCTGCCGCCACCGTGCCCGAATACAAGGTGTCGTCGCCCATGTTGGCCCCGTTGTTGATGCCGGAAAGCACCAGGTCGGGCCGGTGTTCCAACAAGCCGGTCAAGGCCACGTGCACACAGTCCGAAGGTGTGCCGTTGATAACGGTGAAGCCCCTCACATGTTCGCCGCGCGCCGTGAAGACCGACAGCGGACGGTTCAGCGTCAAGGAATTGGAGGTCCCGCTGGCATTCTGTTCGGGCGCGACGACATCGATGTCGCCCAGCCCTTCACAGGCTTTGACCAGAGCGGCCAGTCCAGGAGCCAGATAGCCGTCGTCGTTGGCAATGAGGATGCGCATGGCGGCGCATTGTAGGGAGCGCTCGGGCCGCCAAGAAGGGGCGCGATGGTGCCGGTGAACGGAATCGAACTGTTGACCTTCGCATTACGAATGCGCTGCTCTACCAACTGAGCTACACCGGCTTTCCGAATCGCAGCGCACTGTTTCGGCTGCATCCAGACAAGCCCAAAAGTTTAACACTGCAGTCGGTGCCGATTCGGCGGTCGGCGGGCGCTGGTAAATGGTCGACAGCGGAACGATCTCACACCGCATGACGATCGATTGCTAGCTCACGCCATGAGCCACTGAACCCGAAAACTGCGCTCCGACGCCGGGCAATGGGCCCGGTCTACGGACGGAGTCAACGATGAATCAGGCCCTTCTCGATCTGGATCCCCTGGCGCTGGCGCCGCTCGACCGCGGTGGCTTCGACATCGGCTGGGACCATGCCCATCACGGGCTGGTGCCGCCGCCCGAGTGGTTGGCCGATGTCACAGCCGTAAGCCAGGGCTGGTCCGCAGGCAAGGCGGTGTATGGCCGGCGCACGGCCCGCACGGCGCGGGTCACGCGCCTGTGGCTGGCGCTGCGGCTGCAAGCTTGGTCACTGGGCCTTGCCTTCGATCGCGACCACGTCACACCGGCGTTCCTGGCACGGCTCGATTACCACCGCTGCCCGGTGCGCAGAACCGCACTCGGTGGCTTGGCTGATCATGACGATGCGCTGGTCGTCGAACGCCTGAACCCGGGCGTGGGTTTCGTTGCAGGCAACCTGGTTGCAATGAGCCGGGCCGCACAGCAATGCTGCGCAGGCATCGACAGCCTGCAGGCGCGCCGCCTGGCACGCCGTTGCGAGATCGAAGGTGGCGCGATAGACGGCCTGGACGCGAGCGCCTGGTGGCGCGTCGCAGTGCTGCGCTCTTTCGCCACGGCGTTGCCGTTCCACGAAGCGGCGCGGCTGCCTCTGGCAGTGCTGCCGGCCGCCACACTTCGGCCGGTGAATGCGGCGCAGCGGCTGCAGGCGCTGGTGACGAAGCAGTTCAGCGCGCCCGGCTGGTCTGCACGGGCGCGATTGATGGCGTCGATGCTGCCCGAGCACACCCTGCGCCACGACTTCAATCTTTTCGTCGGCGCACTGGCGCCGCGGCTGCTGGAAGCGGCTGGCCAGGATTGGCAAAGCGCGCTGGAAGACGCCTGGCTGACCGAGCGCGTGCAACGCCGTTGGCAGCACCTGCTACTGAGCCTGGGCGAAGCCGCCTGCAGTGCCCTGCTGGAAGCTGCAGAAGCCTGCCTTCAACGGGCGCCGAAACGCTGCTCCAGGTAGCCCAGCAGTGTCCGCAACGACTGGGCCTCTCCGCCCATTGGCCGGCCGGGGCGGGTGATCTCGTTCCAGGCGAACATATCCAGATGCAACCAGTCGATCGACTCCGGAACGAAGTCGGCCAGGAACAGCGCAGCAGTGATGGCGCCACCCAGCGCGTTGCGCCCGGTGTTGACGATGTCGGCGATATCGCTTTCGATGTTGACGTGGTAGCCGTTCCACAACGGCAGGTGCCACATCGGGTCGCCGATCGAAAGACCCCGGTCTACCAGCTCGCGTGCCAACGTGATGTTTCGGCAGAAGAGCGCCGGTAGTTGACCGCCCAGCGCGACCCGAGCGGCGCCGGTCAGCGTGGCCATGTCGATCACCAGTTCCGGTTTACTTTCGACACCGTAGGCGAGCGCGTCGCACAGCACCACCCGGCCTTCGGCGTCGGTGTTTCCAATCTCGATATGCAGCCCGTTGCGGGTCTTGTAAACATCACCCGGGCGATAAGCATTGCCGGCGATGGCGTTCTCGACCGCCGGAATCAGCAACTGCAGCCGCACCGGTAGATCCAGGGCCATGATCATCTGCGCCAGGCCGATCGCGTTTGCGGCACCGCCCATGTCTTTCTTCATCAGGCGCATGCCGTCGGCGCCCTTGATGTCGAGCCCGCCGCTGTCGAAACACACGCCCTTGCCGACGAGCGTCAGCCGCGGATGCTTCGGCTTGCCCCAGTTCAACTCGATCAGCCGCGGTGCCCGCGTGGCTGCGCGACCGACCGCATGAATCGCGGGGAAGCCGGCCGACAGCAGCTTGTCGCCCACCGTCTGTTTGAAGATGGCGCCGTGTTGCCGCGCCACCATGCGCACCGTTTCGGCCAGTTCCGCAGGGCCCATGTGTTCGGCCGGCGTGTTGACGAGGTCGCGGGTCGAAGCCATTGCCGCAGCCACGATCAAGGCTCGGTTGACCTCCACGCTCGAATCCAGGTGCAACTGCGACGCTTCGCGCCGAGCCGGCTTATACAGGTCGAAGCTGTAGCTGCCCAGCTCCCATGACAGCGCCGCTGCCCCGGGGTCCAGCGCCAGACCGGCTTCGCCCAGGTGATAGTGCCCCGCCGGCAATTGCCTGGGCAGCGCCGCCAGCGCCCACGGATCTGCAGCATCTGCAACGCCGGCCCATACCGCCTGCAAACTGCCGTCGGCCGCCGGCACCAGCGCATGACTGCCGGGCTTGCCGTCGAAGCCTACGGTCTGCAGCCAGCGCTGCGCCGCCGGGTCGAGTTGCGCCGTGTCGCCAGCGCAGCGGGCGCGGTCGGTGGCTTGAACCGGCACGCTGTCGCGGCTGCGCTTTTTCAGTTGAACCGACATCAGAAAGCCCGCCTCAGTGCTGCGTGTTCGAAGACAACGACGGCGGATCAGAAGTTGCCAGCGCCGCTGAAGGGTGCTCCACGGCATCACGTTCGGCATGCCATTCCAGCAACCGCCGCATATTGCCGAGCGAAACCCAGTGCTGGTGCACCGCAGCCAGCACACCCGTGCGGTGCAGGTCGTAGACCACGTCGGCCGGCAGGTCGGTCATCTTCTGCTGGTCTACCGCCATGAAGCCGTCGACCGAATGCTTACGGCCGTCGGGCAAGGTTGCGTCGAAGCGCATTTCGACCAGCACATCGAGCTCCAGCAAGCGCTGGCCGACCAGGCGCGTTCGCTGGATCTCGCCTTCCAGTGCTTCCATCTGTGCGGTCATCTCCTGCAGCAGCTTGGCCGGCTTGCCATCGGTTTCGAACAAGGGCTCGCCATCGGCGGCACCGACACCCGGAAAAGCCATGTCGACGCAGATCGCGAAACGTTCCTCGTCGACCCGCCCGATGCAAAACGGATAGCTTCGCAGCACCGCGGGCATGTACTGCGCCCGCCAGCGCCCACCGCTGACATACAGGTTCTGCTGCTGGGCCAACCCCAACACAGCGATCGGCGCAACCGCCTCGCTGCCGTCGTCGTCCTTGCCGGCGCGAACGAAAACGATCGGGAATTCCCGGCAGACATCGCCGAATTCGACCGTTGCCACGAACATCGCATTCAGCTTGTCGGCCAGCTGCCAATCCGTCACGGGCACGCCGAGCTTGAGCGAACGGTGCTGGTTGACGTCGAGCGCCACCGGCTTGGCATGCAGGTTCTGATTGATCAAGAGGATTCTCCGTAAGGTTCATCGATGCGCTTTACCAGCACCTTGTCGACGCGCTTGCCGTCGAGGTCGACCACCTCGAAGCGCCAGCCGTCCCAGTCCACCGCGTCGGTGGTGCGCGGCAGACGGCCGAGCAGCAGCATGATCATGCCAGCCAGGGTGTTGTAGCGGCCACGCTCTTCTTCGGGCAGTTGCTTCAGCTCCAGCCGGTCTTTGATTTCCGGCACCGGAATCAGGCCGTCCATCAGCCAACTGCCGTCCTCGCGGCGGATCGCCCAGGCCTCGTCCTCGCTGTCTGTGGTGAATTCGCCAGTGATGGCTTCGAGCAATTCGCGTTCGCTGATCACGCCTTGCACCACGCCATATTCGTCCACCACGAACACCAGGTCGGTGCTGGAGACGCGGTAGTGTTCCAGCAACTCCATGCCCGACAAGGTCTCGGGCACGAACACCGGCGGCTGCAGATGGTCCAGCAGCCTCGGGACCTCACGCCGGGCCAGCGGCTGCAGCAAGTTCACTACGGCCAGCACGCCCTGTACGTCATCCAGCGAGCCGCGGCACACTGGATAGCGCGTGTGGGCGGTCAGTGCGATCTGTTCCAACATCGCCTCTGGCGTGTCGTTCAAATCGAGCCAGTCGATCTCGGCCCGCGGGATCATCATCGAGCCGATCTGTCGGTCGTCCAGGCGAAACACGTTGCGTACCATCTGACGTTCCTGGGCTTCGATCACGCCGGCATCGAAGCCTTCTTCCAGGCTGGCGGCGATTTCTTCTTCGGTCACCGACCGGTGGGTGTCGCCGCGAATACCCAACAGGCGCAACACGCCGTTGGTGCAGGCGCTGAGCAGTATCACCAGGGGTCGCACCGCCATCGACAACCAATTCATCGGCCGCGACACCAGGCGCGCTACCAGTTCTGGGTACAACTGCCCCACGCGCTTGGGAACCAACTCGCCGAAGATGATTGTCAGCACCGTGATGCTGATCACCACCAGCGCGGTGGCCGCTACCGCAGATGCCGCTGGCGCGATGCCCAGCGTTCGGTGCAGCCACCCCGCCAGCGGTTCGCTGAACGCGGCTTCGCCGACGATGCCGTTCAAGACGCCGATCGAGGTAATGCCAATCTGGACCGTCGACAAGAACTTGGTCGGGTTCTCGTGAAGGTCGATCGCTTGCTGCGCGCCCGGCTCACCACTTTCGACCATCACCTGCAGGCGCGCTTTGCGGGCCGCGGTGAGTGCCATCTCCGACATCGCGAAGACAGCGTTCAGCAGTATCAGGAAAATGAGTAGCGGGACTTCCATGCACACCGCTGGGACGAGCAGCGGAACCAGTGGGGCAAGGAGCGGCAGCGTAGCAGAATCACTGCATGATTCATCTGATCGGCGACCTGCAGGGCTGCGATGCCGCCTTCGAACGACTGCTGCAGACCATCGGTTTCAGCCCATCGCGTGACCGCGTCGTGCTGCTTGGCGACCTGGTCAACCGCGGCCCGGCTTCGCTGCCGGTGCTGGAGCGCGTGGTGGCGCTGGGTGATGCGGCGGCCTGCCTGCTCGGCAATCACGACCTGCATCTGCTGGCTGTGGCCCACGGTGCGCGAAAGATGCAACGCGGCGACACCTTTGGCGACGTGCTGGCTTCGCCACAGGCAGCACAGTGGACCGAATGGCTGCGTTACCAACCGCTGGCACGGCGCGAGGCCGGCTGGCTCTGCGTGCACGCAGGCGTGGTGCCGCAGTGGGACAGCGCGCAGGTGCTGGAACTGGCCGCGGAAGTCGAGCGGGTTCTGCGTGGTCCCGACGCGAGCGCGTTCCTGCATGACATGTAGCAGCCCGGCGTGGAGCGTTGGGCCGACGACTTGCCGCCCGACGCCCGCC
>JALYUN010000019.1 GCA_030853725.1 Pseudomonadota bacterium
GTCGTGGCCATGCTGGGCGCTGCGCTGGCCGCACAGATGCCGCTGGCCGACGCGGTGGCGCTGGCGAACGTGGCAGCCGGCATCGTCGTCGGCAAGCTCGGCACCGCCACCGTCACGCCGGCCGAATTGCGGGCCGCGTTGCGAGGTACGCACGGTGCCGAAAGCCTGCAGCGCGGCGCCCATGACGAAGCGGGGCTCGTCGACCAGATCGAGCTGGCGCGGCTGCGTGGCGAACGCGTCGTGATGACCAACGGCTGTTTCGACATCCTGCATCCGGGCCATGTGGATTACCTGGAACAAGCGCGAAAGCTCGGCGATCGGTTGGTGGTGGCGGTCAATGACGACGCCTCGGTGCGGCGCTTGAAAGGCGCACCCCGCCCCGTCAATCCGCTGGCCACGCGGCTGCGCATGCTGGCGGCGCTGGCCTGCGTCGACTGGGTGGCTCCTTTTGCCGAAGACACACCCGAGCGGCTGATCTGCCGCCTGTTGCCCGACGTACTCGTCAAAGGCGGCGACTACACCGAAGATCAGATCGCCGGTGGCGCCTGCGTCAAGGCGGCAGGCGGCCGCGTGCAGGTGCTGTCGTTCCTGCCGGGTCATTCGACCACGCAGCTCATCAATACCATCATGGCCAACGCCTCATGATCATCGTCACCGGCGGTGCCGGCTTCATCGGCAGCAGCCTGGTCGCGGCACTGAACGCGCGCGGTGAGCGCGACATTCTGGTGGTGGACCATCTGCGTGACGGCTACAAGATGAAGAACCTGGCCGACCTGGAGATCGCCGACTACCTGGACCGTGACGATTTCATCGACCGGGTGCGGGCCGGCGGCAGCTTCGGCACCGTGCAGGCCGTGCTGCACCAGGGCGCCTGTTCGGCCACCACCGAGTGGGACGGCCAGTACATGATGCGCAACAACCAGGCGTATTCGCTGGCCTTGATGGACTGGTGCGCAGCGCAGCGCGTGCCCTTCATCTACGCCTCGTCGGCCTCGGTCTACGGGCTGGGCGAACACGGCTTTCGTGAAGCGCGCGAATGTGAAAGCCCGATCAACGTCTATGCCTACTCGAAGTTTCTCTTCGACCAACAGGTTCGGCGCCGTGCAGTCACCGCTTCGACCGCCGCGGCATCACAAGTCGTCGGCCTGCGTTACTTCAATGTGTATGGCCCGCGTGAAAGCCACAAGGGTTCGATGGCCAGCACGGCGCTGCACTTCAACCGCCAGGTCATCGACGGTGGCGTGGCACGGTTGTTCGAAGGGTCGGGTGGCTATGGCGACGGTGACCAGCGGCGCGACTTCATTCATGTAGACGACTGCGTCGCGGTCAACCTCTGGTTCCTGGACCACCCGGACCGATCCGGCATCTACAACGTCGGCACCGGCCGGGCGCAGCCCTTCAACGATGTGGCGCAGGCGGTGATCGACTGGCATGGCCACGGGAAGATCGAGTACGTCGCCATGCCCGAGGGTTTGAAGGCGGCCTACCAGAGCTATACCGAAGCCGACCTCAGGGCGCTGCGCGCCTGCGGCTACGTGGCCCCGTTTGCCGACGTGGCAACCGGCGTGGCGCGCTATCTGGACCGGCTCAACGCAGCGGTTGTGGCCGCCCGTGTCAACTCGCCTTAGCGTCGATCTGCACCGCGTTGCCAGCGGGGTCGAAGCCCGCACCCAGCGCCTGTGCCTTCTCGGCCAACGACCGGTCCCACATCACCCGCCCCGGCGTTTTGCCGCCCAGGATCGAGATCAGCAAACCGCCACTGACCGGATCGTCACCATCCAGGCTGCGAAACGCGCGGTGCACGAACGGCGGCACACTGATGGTGTCGCGTGGGCCGAGCGTGACGCTATGCACGTCGCCGCGCCGGCCGTCGCCGTCTTCGTGGGAAGCGCCGTCGATCCAGTCGATCTCCCAGCGCCCGGCCTGCACGATGAAGACCTCTTCGCTGTCGTGCCAGTGCATCGCAGCGCCGCAGCCTTTCGGCGCCACGATGTAGTTGACATGAAAGTTCTCGGCGGCGCTGATCTTCGGCGCCCAGGCCGGGTCGGTGCCGACACCGCCGCCGATCACGCTGTAGAGCGTGCGGGCGTGGCCCGGTACGGCAGTATCGACGAAGGCCTTCGGGCTGGCCGGAATGTCGCCCCAGCGCGCGATGCGCTGCTCCATCTGGTCCTTCGACAAGGGCTGCGAGGGCGCGACATTGGCTTGCCAGTTTTCCCTGAGTTCTTCGTGGTTCACGGCATCAACCTTTCACTGCGCCTGCGGTCAGCCCCGTGATGATCTGCTTGGCCGCCACGAAGGTGAAGATCAGTGGCGGCAACGCAATCAACAAGCCGGCAGCCATGATCTTGCCCCACTCGACCCCGGTGTCGGTGATGTAGTTGCTGATGGCCGCAGGCAAGGTGCGGGTGACGCGGTTGGTCAGGATGAAGCTCAGGATGAACTCGTTCCAGGCCAGACGGAAAGTGAAGATCGCCGCCGCCGCCAAGCCGGGTTTCAAGAGCGGCAGCACGATCTTCCAGAACACCCGGAACGGCCCGCAGCCATCGATGGCTGCGGCTTCTTCAAGCTCGATCGGCAACTGGTCGATGAAGCCGTACAACAGCCAGATCGTGAACGGCAGGTTCAGCGCCACATAAACCAGCACCACGCCTGAGAGCGTGTCGCCGATGCCCCACGCCGACCAGATCACGAACACCGGCACCGCCAACACCGCCGGCGGCAGCGTCCGCAGGATCAGCGTGGAATAGCTCAGCGGGTCGCGGCCCAGAAAGCGAAAACGCGCCATAGCGTATGCGCACATCGTGCCCAGCATCAGCGTGAGCAGTGTCGCGGTGATCGAGATCTTCAGACTGTTGAGCATGTAGCGGTCGATGTGACCGTCCACGATCACCGAGCGGTAGTTGTCCAGCGTGGGCACGATCAACCACGACCACTTCACGTCGAAAATCTGCGCCTGCGTCTTGAATGAAGTCAGCGCCAGGATCACCATCGGCAGCAGGCAGGTCACGGCCAGCAGCGTCAGCACCGCGTAGTGCAGTGGTGAACCTTTGGGCGGGGTTTCGGCGTTGGCCACGGCGGCTACCTTCGGCTATCTGCTGGAAGTCTTCAACGGATTGGCGATCAGCAGAATCGCCAGCGACAACACCGAAACGATCACCAGCAGCAGGATCGACAGCGCGGCCGAGTAGCCCAGCTTCTGGCTGATGAACGCGGCCTTGAAGATGTGCAGCGAGAACAGTTCGGTGCTCTGACCCGGCCCACCGAAGGTCATGACGTAAATCACTTCCAGCCCACGGAAGCCGTCGATCATCCGCGCCAGCAGCGTGACGATCAGGATCGGCTTGATGATCGGCAGCTTCACCCGCACGATCTGCTGCCACCAGTTGGCGCCGTCGATGCGCGCTGCTTCCATCACGCTGCTATCCAGCCCCTGCAAACCCGCCAGCACCATGATCAGCACGAACGGCGTCCACTGCCAGATGTCGGTGACGACCATGGCAGTAAACGCAGTCGCGGGCTCCGCCAGCCAGGCATGCGGCGCAATGCCGATAGCGCCCAACCACAGGTTGATCGGGCCGAAGCTGGCGTCGAACATATAACGCCAGACCAGGCCGACGCAGATCGGCGCGATCATCATCGGCAGCACGAAGATCGTGCGGAAGAAGCGCATGCCGCGCACCGGCTTTTCCAGGAACAGCGCCAGCGCGATGCCCAGCACCATCTCGCTCGCGACCGCGATCGCCACGAACGCAACGGTGACGCCCATCGAAGTCCAGACCTGCGGCGACTGCAGCATCTCTGCGAACGAGCGAAAGCCGATGAACTGCGCGCTGGTCGCGAAGTCGGTGCCCATCGGCCAGTCGTAGAACGACAACCGCAGCGCACTGCCGATCGGGTAGACCAGCGCCGCCAGCATCACCAGCACCGCGGGCGCGATGTACAGGTAAGGCACCCACCGTGCGAGGCGCGCCATGCGCGCAGGCCGCGCGCCGGGCTTGCGCGCCCGCTCGGCGTGCAGCAGCGGCCCGAGTACTTCGGGTGGCGACGCGGCGGTCACGGCTCGTCAGCTTTCCGGCCTACGCGGTGCGTCAGCTCTTCAACCATCCACCCTTGCGCACGACGGCTTCGACATCGGGCACCACCGCGTCCAAGGCCACCTTGGCACTCTTCTCACCCGAGATCACCGCTGGCAACGCCAGTCCCAGGATCTGCTGGCTGATCTGGTCCCATTCCGGGATCAGCGGGCGCCAGTCGGGGTTGCAGATCTTCAGCGACTCACGCAGCGCCGGCACCTCGATGGCGTACTTCTTCGACATCTCGGGCGCGTCGAGCGTGCTGACGCGGTTGACGTTGCCGCCGGCCAGCGCGATCTTCAGGTCGGCCTTCTTGGTCGTCATCCACTGCATGAACAGGAAGGCCGCTTCCTTGTGCTTCGAGTTCTTCGGAATAGCCATCGCGAAGCCGCCGCTCTGTGCCGAATACTGGGTGCCCTTCGGGTGCAGCGCATAGCCGACCTTGCCGACGATCTTGCTCTTGGCCGGGTCTTGCGCGGGGCCGAAGACCGAGATCGAGTCCAGATACATCGCCGCCTGGCCCTGCAGGAACGCGTTCTGCATTTCACCGAAACCGTAGCTCGGAATGCCGGGCGGGCCGGTGTCGACGATCTCTTTCAAAATGTTGGCAGCCTTCTGCCCCTGCGCATTGTTGAAGGCCGCGTGCCAGTTGCCGTCGAAAACCTCGCCGCCGTTGGGCGACAGGTGCAGCAGCCACGCCGCCGTGATCTGATGGCCGGTCTGGCCGCGCGACGTGAGCCCGCCGATGTTTTCCTTGTCCTTCATCAGGTGGCAGGCCTTCAGCAACTCGTCGTAGGTCTTGGGCGCTGCGAGCTTGTGCTTTTCGAACAGGTCGGTGCGGTAGGCCAGCACGCCGGTCTCGGCTCCGAAAGGAATGCCATAAGGCTGCGCACCCGGGCCCGGCAAATACATCTTCGGACCGCCGACCAGCGCGTTGGTGTCCCAGTATTTCGGGATGATGTCTTTCTGGTCCCAGGCCGGGGCGGCCAGCGCCGCGTTGTTGAAGTACGGGTTCAACGGCTCGATCAGACC
>JALYUN010000109.1 GCA_030853725.1 Pseudomonadota bacterium
GACCCGTGATCGGGTACATGCCGCGTGGCGCGGATCGCCATGTCTTCAGCATGAGGAAAGCCAATGACCGCGAGCAAGCGCGCATCGCGCCGATCCTTGGGATCTGACCTGGAGAAGGTCGCGGCACACGTCATTCAGCCGCAGGAATACGAAGAGCTTCCGGAGCTGACCGAGGACATGCTGGCGAGGGGGCAGCTCTCGCGTGGCGGCCGCCCCTTGTCGCAGAACCCCAAGCGCCTGATTTCGATTCGCCTGCCGGAAGACGTCATTCAAAAGTGGCGGAACTCGGGGCCGGGCTGGCAAACGCGCATGGCAGAGAAGCTGTCGCGCGCTGCCCCCAAATGACGGCCCGCTCTTGGCAACAAAGGCGCGCCGCAGAGCCACGTGGAAGCGCCGAAGAAAGTAGCCTCCGTCCCAATCTGAAACGCGGGTCCGTACTTATGAAGCCTTACATCCGCCTGCACCCGAACGACGACGTGGTCATCGCCCGTAGCCAACTCGTCGGCGGCACCGATGTCGAAGGCGTCACGTCGCGCGGGCTGATCCCTGCGGGCCACAAGATGGCCGTACGCGCTATCGCCCAAGGCGCAGCGGTGCGGCGCTACGACCAGATCATCGGCTTCGCGAGTCGGCAGATCGCGGCTGGCGAACACGTCCACACCCACAACCTCGACATGGGGCCCGACAAGGGTCAGTTCGAGCGCGACTACGCTTTCGGTGCTGACGTGAAACCGCCACCCGCGCTGCGCGAAGCCAGCTTCATGGGCATACGCCGGTCCGACGGCCGCGTTGCTACGCGCAACTACATCGGCGTACTGACAAGCGTGAACTGTTCGGCCACCGCGGCGCGCGCCATTGCCGACCACTATTCGCGCCAGACCAACCCGGCGGCGCTGGCCGACTTTTCGAACGTCGACGGTGTCGTAGCACTGACCCACGGCACCGGCTGCGGCATGGACACCAGCGGCATGGGCATGCAAATCCTGAACCGCGTGCTGACCGGCTATGCCACGCACCCCAACTTTGCCGCAGTGCTGGTGGTGGGCCTGGGCTGCGAGGCCAACCAGATCAACGCCTGGCTCGCTGGCGGCAAGCTGCAAGAGGGACGCAACCTGCGGGTCTTCAACATCCAGGACACCGGCGGCACGCGCCGCACGGTCGAGAAAGGCATCGCGCTGATCGACGAGATGCTGCCGCGCGCGAACGACGTAAAGCGCGAGCCCTGCAGCGCTGCACACATCACCATTGGCCTGCAGTGTGGCGGCTCCGACGGCTATTCCGGCATCAGCGCCAATCCGGCGCTCGGCGCTGCGGTCGACCTGTTGGTGGCCCACGGTGGTACCGCGATCCTGTCGGAGACGCCCGAAATCTACGGCGCCGAACACCTGCTGACGCGGCGTGCGGTGCGGCGCGAGGTCGGCGAAAAGCTGGTCGAGCGCATCCGCTGGTGGGAGCACTACACCGCCGTCAACGAGGGCGAGATGAACAACAACCCTTCGCCGGGCAACAAGGCGGGCGGGTTGACGACGATCCTGGAGAAATCGCTGGGCGCAGTCGCCAAGGGCGGCACCGGCAACCTGCAGGCGGTCTACGAATACGCCGAGCCGGTCACCGAGCACGGCTTCGTCTACATGGACACGCCCGGCTACGACCCGGTCAGTGCCACCGGGCAGGTGGCCGGCGGCGCAAACATCATCTGCTTCACCACCGGGCGCGGTTCGGCCTATGGCTGCGCCCCATCCCCATCGCTGAAACTGGCGACCAACACCGCGCTGTGGCAGCGGCAAGAGGAAGACATGGACATCAACTGCGGCGAGATCGTCGACGGCAGCGCCACCGTCGCCCAAATGGGGCAACGCATCTTCGAACGGGTGCTGGCGACGGCATCGGGCGAGGCCAGCAAGAGTGAACTACATGGCTACGGCCAGAACGAATTTGTGCCCTGGCAGGTAGGAGCCGTCATGTGAGCCCCCACGCTCCCTGACGGTCGCTGCCACCCAGGGGGGCGCTCGCTGGCGGCCCGGCAAATCCGGTTCCGCGGCTCTGTTTGGTTCATCCCCGCGCTTGCGCAAGTTGTGCCACATCTAAGAGGTGCTCGATGTCAACGTCCGACCGACTGATCCGTGCCGACGCGCTGCAGTTGCAGGTGGCCAGCATCCTGGCCGCCGCCGGCAGCAACGCGGCCGAAGCCGAGCAGGTCGCGGCCAACTTGGTGCTGGCCAACCTGAGCGGGCACGACTCGCATGGCGTGGGCATGGCGCCGCGCTATGTCGAGGCCATTGCCGAGGGCGGACTGCTGCCGAACGCGTCGATGAGGGTCGTGGCCGATCTGGGTGCGCTGTTGAGCCTGGACGGCCAGCGCGGCTACGGCCAGATCGTCGGCGTGCAGGCAATGGCGCTGGCCATCGAACGCGCGCGCCAGCTCGGCAGTTGCATCTTTACGCTGGCCCATGCCCACCACCTGGGCCGCATCGGCCACTTCGCCGAAATGGCGACTGCGGCCGGGCTGGTCTCATTGCATTTCGTCAACGTGATGGCGCGGCCGGTGGTGGCCCCCTTCGGCGGCGGTGACGGCCGCTTCGGCACCAACCCCTGCTGCATCGGCGTGCCGCTGCAAGGCGCAGAGCCCTTCATCCTGGACTTCGCGACCAGCCGGGTGGCGCAAGGCAAGATGCGCGTGGCGCACAACAAGGGCGAACGGGTGGCGCCGGGCACGCTGATCGACGAACACGGCGCACCCACCACCGATCCCGGCGTGGTGGTAGTGCCGCAGAGCAACGGCTTCTTCGGCGCCCTGATGACCTTCGGTGAACACAAAGGCTACGGCATGGCCGTGGCCTGCGAACTGTTGGGCGGCGCATTGAGCGGCGGCGGCACCTGGCACCAGCCTGCCGACGGTCGGCGCGCGGTCTACAACGGCATGTTGACGGTGCTGATCGACCCGGTGAAGCTCGGCACGCACGCGCACTTTCAATCGGAGGCCACGGCCTTCGTCGACTGGCTGCGGCAATGCCCGCCGGCTGCCGGTTTCGACGCGGTGCAGATCGCCGGCGAACCCGAACGCAAGGCGCGCGCGGCGCGGCAACGCGAAGGCATCGTGGTCGACGCGGCCACCTGGGGCGAACTGGTGGCGGCGGGCGCGAAGGTGGGGGTGCGGGTCGCCTGAAGTTGGACCGGCCCGCCGGCGTTTCGCAACGCTATGCTGAGCACTTCTGTAGCCCTGAACGGCGGCGTCACGTGGACGGTCACGCTGACCAGTCGGTAGCCGCATGTACGACAGCCGCGACCTCTACGCTTTCGACCACACCGGCGCCGACCCTGACGGACGCCAAACCGACGCCGAGCCGGTGCAACCGCCGCCCGACACCGCCCCGCCGGTGTTCGACCCGGCCGCCAGCAGACCGGCCGACAACGCCGTTGCGGTGCCGGTGGGCAGCACGCTGGTGCTGCGCTTCAGCGAAGCACTGGCTACCGCTTCGGAGCTGGGTTCCGTCCGCCTCACCGACACCGTCAACGGCGTGCAATGGCCGTTGGCGGTCAGCATCGACGGCGCCGGCCAACTGGTGGTCGATCCGCTTTTCGTCCTGGCAGCCGATCGCGACTACGCCCTGACCTGGGCCGCCGAAACGCTGAAGGACGCGGCCGGTAATTTCGTAGCGGCCACCGCCGGCGACTACCACGCCTACAACTTCCACACCACGCTCGACGGCAACACCGTTACGAGCCTGCCGGTGGCGGGCGGCAGCCTGCAGACCGTGGTGCACGCCGAGCCCGATGGCAGTGTGCTGAGCACGCTGAGCACCGTGGCCGCACCCGGCGCGCCGGTGGCCTTCGATACCGTGCAACTGGCCACTGGCGCCAACGGCATGACCCTGCTCTCGGCCGAGCTGCCAGGCGGGGTGCTCATCGGCAGCACCGGCGTCAGCAACAGTCCCGCGACCTTGACGCAGTTGATTTTCGGCGCCGCTTCGGCCGTGGTGCTACCGGGCGCGGCCGCCGGCGTGAACAACCTGCTGCAGACCGCGGCCGAGAACTTCGTGGCGGCGGTCAGCGCTGCGGCCCCCGTTGTCGCACGCAGTGTGGTGATGAGTCCAGCGACTAACCCCATTTTCCCGCCGCAGCACAGCAGCCTGCACAGCAGCCTGGCGCACGAAGCGCTGGTGGTCGATGGCCGCAGCCTGCCGGCCGGCAGTGAGCTGCATCTGGACGCCGTCGACTTCGCCGCCGTGGCCGGCTATACCCGCGTGATCGGCAGCGGCACGGCCGGCAGCGTGCTGTTTCTGGACTCGGTGCCGCAAGGCCGCTTCGCGGTGCTGGGCAGCGCCAACAACGAAGCACACGGCGGCAGTGGTGCCGACGTACTGGGCGGCGGCGCCGGCAACGACCTGGTCTATGGCCAGTACGGCAACGACCACATCGACGGTGGCACCGGCAACGACACGCTCTACGGCGACGCGGGCGACGACGTGCTGCAAGGCGGCCAAACCGAAGCCGGCACCTGGAGCGTGCGGCTGGACGCGAACGGCCATCTGGCGAGCGACTTCGAACCAGCGGACGCCGGTCAAGACGGCCCAGGCGCCTTCACGCACGCCGGCGCGTGGGAACTGCGCAGCGACGATCGCTTGGCTTACAGCCAGCAAAGCGACGACCGGCTGGCGTTGGTGGCGGTGCTCTACAAGACCGCCACCGGCACGCTACCGACCCTGCCCGAGCTGAACCACTATGCGGCCGGTGAACTCGGCACCGCGCAACTGGCACAGGCGGCCTACGCGAACTTTCAGACCCTGCACCCGGAACTGGCTGACGCCACGCTGGCGCAACAAGTGCGCAGTCTGGTCACTGCGGTATGGGGCGACAGCGCCACCGCCGACGCGTTGTTGCCCGAAGCATTGGCCTATATCGATGCCGGCGGCAGCTTCAGCGATGGCCTGGCATACCTGGCGCAACAACCCGCCGCGCGCGCGCACCTAGGCGACGCCGCGGGCAACCTGCCGCTGGCGCTACCCTGGAATGGTGGCGAGATGGGTTGGGCAGCCGATTCGGGCGACGACGTGCTGCGCGGTGGCGATGGCAACGACCGGCTGATCGGCGGTGGGGGCAACGACTTGCTCGACGGCGGCGCCGGCGTCGACACTGCCGTGTGGCTGGGCGGCATCGCCGACTTCCAGATCCGCAAAGTGATGATCGGCGGCTTGCAGACCTTGGAGTGGAACGGGCCAGGCGGCGAACGCGACACGCTGATCGACATCGAGCATTTCCAGATCGGCTCGCACACCTACGAAGCGGGGCCTGCACTGGCGCAACTGCCGGTGGGTGAACTGCGCCCGGCCGCCGATGTGCTGATCGAACTGGCGGGCCAGGTCGCGCTGCAGACAGACGTGGGCGTGGGCTGAGGCACGACAGAGCGCAGATGAGCGACGACGACACCCCCTGGCTCTCACGCCTGTCCGCCACCGGCTTCGAACGCGGCCTGACGAACTACGGCGCCACTGGCTTCTCGCTGTTCCTGCAGCAGGCTTTCATCCAGGGCGCCGGCTACACCCGCGGCGCGCTGGCGCGGCCCGTTATCGGCATCGCCGACACCCGCAGCGCCTACAACCCGTGCCACGGCAACGCGCCCGCGCTGATGGAAGCGGTGCAGCGCGGCGTGATGCTGGCCGGCGGCTGCGACAAGTTCGTCCCGGCGCAGTTGATGGGCGAGGCTTCGGCCGGCTGGCCCGTGATCCCACTCATTACCGGGTCGATGCTGACGGTGGCAGCACGAATGGGATCGTTCACCTGACGGCCATCGCCGGGCCCATGGGGCTGCAGGTGGATCTGGAACCGCCGTGGGTAAGCCGCTGGTGTGGGTGCAAAACGGTGACTGGATCAGCGTTTCCGTGGCGGCGCGCGAGTTGACGCTGTTCGTCGACGACGCCGAACTGGCGCGAAGGCGGGCGGCGCAGCCGGTCACACCGCCGACCGCCGAACGCGGCTACCGCAAGTTGTTCCTGCAGTCGGTGACGCAAGCCGACCAGGGTGCGGACTTCGACTTCCTGATGCCGCCAGCCAGCGGCACGCGCATTCCGCGCTGAGTCAGCTTAGACAGCGGTCGAACAACGCGAACAAGCGTTCCCAGTGGCGCTCGGCCGCGGGCAGGTCATAGCTACCGCTGCGGTTGGGAAATACGAAGCCGTGCTGCACGCCCGGGTACCACTCGACGCGGTGCGGCGCGCCCGACGCGGCCAAACCCGCTTCCAGTTGGGCGATGTCGGCCGGTGGCGCCCAGCGGTCGATCTCGGCGCAGGCGACATAGCTTTCACAGCGCAACTGCGCGGCCAGCCGGTGCGGCGAATCGGGCGCTGCGGTGGCCATCCGGGCGCCGTGAACCACGGCGATGCACTGGAGCCGGTCGGCAAAATCGGCAGCCGCCCAGACGACGAACGGGCCGCTCATGCAATAGCCCACGGCGCCGACGCGGCCAGCGTCGGCTGCCGGGTGCGCGTCCACATGGGCCAGCAGCGCCTGCATGTCGCAGTGCGTGGTGGCGCGGTCCAGTGAATCCATCAGCGCGTACATCGCGGCCATCGACGCTTCGCTGCGGTCGGGCAGGACGTAATCGGGCGCGCGGCGGTAATACAGATTCGGCAGCACCACGAAGTACCCCACTGCGGCGATGCGGCGCGCCATCTGGTGCAGTTCTTCCCGCTTGCCAGGCGCGTCCATCCAGAACAAAACCACCGGGTGCGGCCCCCCTTCTTCAGGGTGCACCACGAAACTGTTCATGCTGCCGTCGGCGGTGGGAATGTCGATGTGGGCTTCGATCATGGACACTGGACCCCTGCGCGTCACCCGACGC
>JALYUN010000010.1 GCA_030853725.1 Pseudomonadota bacterium
GCGGCCAGCGACTCGATGACTTGAATACGCTGCAGCGCGTCTTGCGCAGCATCGGCTTCGAGCCGACCTTTCTTCACGAGGCTGTCGAAGGTGGTGGCGAGCTTCGCTTTTGCGGCGCCGGCGGCGCCTTCGCGTACGTCGAACAGCAGCACTGCGTGGCCGGCTTGGGCGGCGGTCTGTGCGATGCCGACCCCCATGATGCCGGCGCCGACCACCAGCACCGTCGCGCCTTGCAGGTTCTTCTTCATGCCGTCGATTCTGAAGGACGCTCGAGCGGTGACCCGCGGATCAATAAGTCTCCAGGTGCAGCCGCCCTTCGCGCTTCAGGCTTGCCGCAACGGTTTCCCAGTCGAGCCCGGCACCCGTCGCCACGTCGCGCAGTGCCAGCAGCACGCCTTCTTCCATCGCTTTCAGACCGCAAACGTAGAAGTGGCTGTGGTCGTCGAACAGCAGCGGCGCCAGGTCGGCGGCACGTTCGCGCATCCGGTCCTGCACATAGCAGCGCGGCTGTCCGGGCGTGCGGCTGAAAGCCAGATTGATGTCGATGAAGTCTTTGGGCAGGCTCGTCAGCGGGCCGAAATATGGAAGCTCTTGTTGTGTGCGGGCGCCGAAGAACAGCATCAGCCGGCCAGCCTCGAACTTGCCGGTTTCACGCAGCCGGCGGCGCCATTCGGTCATGGCGCGCATCGGCGCACTGCCGGTGCCGGTGCAGATCATCACGATGTGGCTCTTCGGATGATTCGGCATCAGGAAGCTGCTGCCGAACGGCCCGATGACCTCGACCGTATCGCCTACCTTCAAGTCGCACAGCAGGTTGCTGGCCACACCGCGAACCGGAGTGCCGTGATGGTCTTCCAGCACGCGCTTGACGGTCAGCGACAGGTTGTTGTGTTGCGGCCGCTCGCCGTTGCGTGGGCTGGCCACGCTGTACTGCCGCGCGTGGTGCGCCCGCCCGTGGGGGTCGAGTCCCGGCGGCACGATGCCGATCGACTGGCCTTCCAGCACCGGAAACGGCATGGCAGCGAAGTCGAGCACGATGTGGTGCGTGTCGTAGTCGGTACCGACCGCGGTCACCCGCAGGTTGCCGGTGACGGTGGCGGTGATGGAGGTCTGCTCGGCTTTCGGGCCGTACAGGTTGGTGAAAGGATGCGCGGCCGACCACGGCGGCAGATGCGCGCCGTAGCGCGCAGCGGTCGGTGATTCGTCGGCAGCAGGGCCTTCACTGACGGGTGGTGCAGGCGGCGACATCGCCTCTGCCGTTGGCGGCAAAGGCTCGGACTCACCAGCAGCCACCAGTTGATCGGCCGACAAGGGTGGCGGCAGTTCGTCCCAGCCCAGTTGCGCTTCGACGCCATAGGCCAAGATCCGCGGCAACTGGCGCCAGTTGTCGATCGAGCCCGTCGGGCACGGCGCGATGCAGGCCATGCAGCGGTTGCAGATCTCCACATCCACGACGTAGTTGCGGTCGTCGTGCGTGATGGCGCCGACCGGGCACGTGGCCTCGCAGGTGTTGCAGCGGATGCAGATCTCGGGGTCGATCAGATGCTGGTCGACCAAGCCCTGCGCATCGATGACTGCCGCGTCGCTCATCAGTCAACCGAAGCGCACGTATTCATAGTCCGCCGGCTGCCGGTTGATGCCGATCATCGGCGGCGCGATCCAGTTGGCGAATTTGCCGGGCTCGACCATTCGCCCCATCAAGCTGGCGACGAAGGCCCGGTCGCCGCCGCTCGGTAACCAATGATCCACGTTGGCTTTCCATTCGGCGTCGCTCACCACACGGCCCTCGGGCGAAACCTTGATGCCGGCCAGCGCGCCGATGTTGCGGTGAAATGCCTTGTGCGGCACCACCAAGCGGGTGGGAATGCCGGCTTTCTCCAGCACCTTGTTCCAGCGGTTGACGCCGGCCACCGAGTCCTTGATGTAGTCGTCGCGCAGCACTTCGTTCAGCGCGTTGAGCATCGGCACTTCCTTCTCGGTGAGCTGCCCGTCCTTGACCTGCAGCACGCGGTAGGTCTGACCCTTCAGCACGTGGTCGTCGTTGCGCTTGCCTTCCTCGTAGCGGCCCTTGAGCCCGGTGCTGTAGAAGGTGGCGGCGTTGCTGGACTCGTCGGCGCCGAACAGGTCGATGGTGACGCTGTAGTGGAAGTTGATATAGCGCTGCAGCGTCGGCAGGTCGATCACGCCGGCTGCGCGCAAGGTCGATGCGTCGTCGGTCTTCAGCTCGTTCATCTTCAGCGCGGTGCGTTGAATGATGCGGCTGATGCCGCTTTCCCCGACGAACATGTGGTGCGCTTCTTCGGTCAGCATGAATTTGGTGGTACGGGCCAGCGGGTCGAAGCTGCTTTCGGCCAGCGCGCAGAGCTGGAATTTGCCGTCGCGGTCGGTGAAGTAGGTGAACATGAAGAAGCTCAACCAGTCGGGTGTGGCTTCGTTGAAGGCGCCCAGGATGCGCGGGTTGTTGGCGTCGCCACTGCGCCGCTCCAGCAGCGCTTCGGCTTCTTCGCGCCCGTCGCGACCGAAATGTTTGTGCAGCAGATAGACCATCGCCCACAAGTGGCGGCCTTCTTCGACGTTGATCTGGTACAGGTTGCGCAGGTCGTACAGGCTCGGTGCCGTCAAGCCCAGGTGGCGTTGCTGTTCTACCGATGCCGGCTCGGTGTCGCCCTGCGTGACGATGATGCGGCGAAGGTTTGCTCGGTGTTCACCAGGCACGTCCTGCCAGGCTTTCTCACCCTTGTGGTCACCGAAGTGGATCTGCCGTTCGGCCTGGCCCGGATTCATGAAGATGCCCCAGCGGTAGTCGCGCATCTTGACGAAATCGAAGCTGGCCCAGCCCGATGGGTCGACGCTGACCGCCGTGCGCAGGTAGACCTCGCTGCCGGTCGAGCCTTCGGGGCCCATGTCGTCCCACCAGTTGATGAAGTTCGGCTGCCACTGCTCCAGCGCGCGCTGCAGGGTGCGGTCACTGGCCAGGTCGACGTTGTTGGGGATCTTCTCGCTGTAGTTGATGCTGGCGGCGTTGAGGGTCGTCATGCGGGGTTCTCCGGGTTAACCAAGTAGAGCCGCGGAACCGGCTTTGCCGGGCCGCAGGCGAGCTCCCCCTCGGGGGGCAGCGAGCGATAGCGAGCGTGAAGGTTCAAATTCTCGTTCGATCGAAATTGGCTTTCTCGCCGGTGCCGTAGACCTTCAACGCGCCCTTCTCGCCGACTGCGTTCGGGCGCTGGAAGATCCAGTTCTGCCACGCCGTCAGGCGGCCGAAGATGCGCGTGGCCATGTTCTCGGGACCATTGAAGCGCAGGTTGGCTTCGAGTCCGGTCAGTGCGTCGGGCGACATCGCCACGCGCTCTTCGATCGCGATGCGCAACTCGTCGGCCCAGTCTATGTCGTCGGGGTTGCTGGTGACGAGGCCCAGCGCGAAGGCCGCTTCGGCGTCCAGCGCTTCACCGATGCGCGCGCGCACCGCGTCCATGGCCGGTGCCTCGTCGTAGAACTGGCGGCCGAGCCGGCTCTGGCCGCTGGCCATCGGATAGGTGCCGAAATTGAGTTCGTTTGCAGTGATGTGCGGCGCGCGCGCTGTGTCGTCCGGCAACGCCAGCATGTAGCTGCGGTCGCAGGCCAGCATCAACTCCAGAAACGTGCCGGCAAAACACGAGGCTTCGTCGACGACCGCAAACAGACTGCGTGATGAAACGTCGAGCCGGCTGAAGGTGCGGCGCAGCAAGCCGGTGGTCTCGCGTACCAGCCAATGGCCGGCATGCCGCAGCAGCGTCGCGTCCATCGCCAGCACAGCGGCCGCATCGCCGCGGGTGTGCATCAACCAAGTGCCGATGTCCAGTTCGTTGGTGCGCATCGACAGGATCGCGTCTTCCAGTTCGCGCGCCATCGCCAGCGGGTACCAGTCGGCAGCGGCTGATTCGATCGCCGCCAGGTCTGCGGGTTGGTCGCCTTGCGGCGCGGCGACGGTGAAGCTGGCCGTGCGGCGGCTGCGGTCGATCTCGACGGTCACGTGGCGGTAGCGCAGTGCATCGGCTTCGACCGCGCACTGCAGCGGCGTCAACGTCACACCTTTCGCGTTGGCCGGACGGTCGCTGCCGGCCGCCAGTTGCTGCGCGCGTTCCTGCACGGCCTGCGAAAACAGCGTCGGCTTGGCGATGTGGTCGACCAGCCGCCAGTCCATCGCCTTCTGTCCGCGCACGCCTTCGACGCTGGTGCAGAACACATCGGCCAAGTCGTGCCGTACATGTCGTTTGTCGGTTAGGCGGGTCAACCCGCCGGTGCCCGGCAGCACAGCCAGCAACGCCACTTCAGGCAGGCTGACACTGCTGGAGCGGTCGTCGATCAAAATGATTTCGTCACACGCCAACGCCAACTCGTAGCCCCCGCCCGCACAGGCACCGTTAACGGCGGCCAGGAACTTCAACCCGCTGTGTCTCGACGAGTCCTCTATGCCGTTGCGCGTTTCGTTGGTGAACTTGCAGAAGTTGACCTTCCAGGCGTGGCTGCTGACGCCCAACATGAAGATGTTGGCGCCAGAGCAAAACACTTTCTCCTTGGCGCTGGTGATGACGACCGTGCGCACTTCGGGGTGCTCGAAACGGATACGGTTGGCGGCGTCGTGCAATTCGATGTCGACGCCCAGGTCGTAGCTGTTGAGCTTCAGCTTGTAGCCGGGTCGCAGGCCGGCGCTCTCGTCGAAGTCGGCCCACAACGTAGCGACTACCCCTTCGAAACTCAAGCGCCAGTGACGGTAGGTCGAAGGGTGGCACTGGTATTCGACGCGCGCTGCGCTGGGGTGCATGGTGAGAACCTTCTTAGATCATTCAGGCAGCGGCTGGCACTGCCGAAAGATGCATAATATTGCGTCTAATACCAAACGGTCAAGCACTTTGTTTCATGACTTGTGTCGATTCGGAGCGACCGTCCAGCGACTGACGAACCATCGCCAATAGCTTCTCGAAACTCTGCTGCAATGGCTGCGCGCTGGTGTCGAGCCGCAGATCGGATTTCGAATAGAACGCAGCGCGGCCCGCCAGGATGCGCTTCAGGTCTTCCATCGCTTCGGTGCTGGCCGCCATCGGCCGCAGGTCACCCTGCGCGGTCACGCGCCGCAAGTGGTCGTCGGGCGTGGCCTGCAGCCATACGGTGGTGCAGTGCGAGAGCAACTGGTTGAAGGTGGCAATGTCCGAGACGATGCCACCGGGTGTCGCGATCACCGCTTCCGGATAGATCTGGATCGCTTCTTCCAGCGCCCGTCGCTCGTAACGGCGGTAAGCCGTCTGCCCATACAAGGCCTGGATCTCGCCGATGCTGCAGCCGGCGAACTGTTCGATCTGGCGGCTGAGCTCGACGAACGGGAAGTCCAGCGCGTCGGCCAGCAGTTGCCCGAGCGTGGACTTGCCAGCTCCGCGCAACCCCACCAACGCAATGCGCGTGCTGCCGGCCGCAGGCGCGCCACCGGTGCCGAGCATCTGCCCCACCGCCACCCGCACGCGGCGCAGGCTGTCTTCGTCGCGCCCGTCCAGCAGTTCCCGAATCAGCAGCCATTCCGGCGAAGAGGCGGTCACGTCGCCCAGCAACTCGGCCAGCGAACACTGCAGCGCTTGCGCCACCTGCAGCAAGATCAGGATCGAGGCGTTGCCGACGCCGGTTTCCAGGTTCGCCAAATGACGCTCGGACACGTCGGTGGCGGCTGCCAGTGTTTTGCGGGTCATCCCCCTGCGGGCGCGCAAGGCCCGCACCCGCTGCCCGAGCGCCAGCAGAAACGGGTGTTTCGGCCCGACTTCGCGGGTATCTCCCCTAGGTATCGACCCGGGTTCCTGCAATATAGTGCTTGACATGGTTGGGGGTGCAACCTAGAGTTTGTAGAACGCACAATAGTGCATCAGCGTGTTTGGTTCAAGCGCCCACTTTCGGAAAAGCCCATGACCGCGACGATCGACTTCCGACCGACTGCTGCGGATGGCAAAGCCGTCGAGCCGGGACAGCGCTTCAACTTCGCGCAGTACTTGCTGCAGTCGAACGTTGAGCGGCCCGACCGCACGGCGTTCATCGACGACCATGGCAGCCTCGCCTATGGCGAACTCGACGTGGCGGTGCGCCGCATGGCCGGAGCCCTGCGCAAGCTCGGCATCAAACGCGAAGAACGCGTGCTGCTGCTGATGCACGACAACAACCATTGGCCGATCAGCTTCCTGGGTGCGATCTACGCCGGCATCGTGCCGGTGGCCGTCAACACGCTGCTCGGCGCCGACGACTACGCCTACATGCTGGAACACACCCGAGCGCAGGCGGTGCTGGTGTCCGGCGCGTTGTTGCCAGTGTTGAAGGCCGCGCTGACGAAGGCCGACCACGAGGTCGAAACGGTGCTCGTCTCGCACCCCGTGGCGCCGTTGCAGCTGAGCGAACACGACCTGGCCGCCTTCGTCGACCAGGCCGAGCCACTGCCACGCAGCGCCGGTACCGGCGCCGACGACCCCGGCTTCTGGCTCTATTCGTCGGGCTCCACCGGGCGCCCGAAAGGCACGGTTCATTCGCAAGCCAACGCCTGGTACACCGCAGAGCTGTACGGCAAGGCGGTGCTGCAACTGCAAGAAGACGACTTGTGCTTCTCTGCCGCGAAGCTGTTCTTCGCTTACGGCCTGGGCAACGCGCTGAGCTTCCCAATGAGTGTCGGCGCTACCACGCTGCTGATGGCCGAACGACCCACGCCCGAAGCGGTCTTCAAACGCTGGAGCGGTGCCGTCGGCGGACGCAAGCCGACTGTGTTCTACGGTGCCCCCACCGGCTTCGCCGGCATGCTGGCGCATCCGCAACTGCCGGCACGCGACACGCTTGCACTGCGCCTGGTCTCGTCGGCCGGCGAAGCGCTGCCGGCCGAACTGGGCATGCGCTTCAAGGCGCATTTCGGTGTCGACATCATCGACGGCATCGGCTCGACCGAGATGCTGCACATCTTCATCAGCAACCGGCCCGAACGGGTACGCTACGGCAGCACTGGCTGGCCGGTGCCGGGTTACCGGATCGATCTGCGCGGTGAAGACGGCGCGCCGGTGGCCGATGGCGAACCCGGCGACCTCTACATCAGCGGCCCGAGCGCCGCGATGATGTACTGGGGCAACCGCACGAAGACCCGCGATACCTTTCAGGGCGGCTGGACCAAGGCCGGCGACAAGTACGTACGCAATGCCGATGACGGTAGCTACACCTACAGCGGGCGCAGCGACGACATGCTGAAGGTCAGCGGCGTCTATGTCAGCCCTTTCGAAGTCGAGGCCACGCTGGTGCAGCACCCGGCCGTGCTGGAAGCGGCTGTAATTGGCGTCGAAGACCACGACGGGCTCACCAAGAGCAAAGCTTTCGTGGTGCTGATCGACGGCGCCGCGGCCACCGAAGCCGAGCTGAAAGCTTTCGTCAAGGACAAGCTGGCGCCCTTCAAATACCCGCGTCAGATCGAGTTCATCACCGAACTGCCCAAGAC
>JALYUN010000134.1 GCA_030853725.1 Pseudomonadota bacterium
CACCGGCAGACCTTGGCCGCCGAACGCAGGGTCGCAGCTGAGTGCCGGCCAGCCGCCTTCGACAAACTTCTTGTAGGCGTTTTTAAAACCGGCCGGCGGCTTGACCTCGTGCGTGGTCTTGTCCAGCGTGCAGCCTTCTTCGTCCCCGGAGAGATTCAACGGGAAGACAACTTCGGATGCGAACTTGCCGGCTTCTTCCAACACCGCGTTCAGGGTGTCGGCGTCGAGCTCGGCATGGCGCGGCATCTGCTTCAAGCAAGCCGACACGTCGAACATTTCGTGCAGAAGAAACTGCATATCGCGCAACGGGGGGGTGTACTGGGCCATGTTGAAACTCCTGTGGCTTGTAGGGACGAAATGACGAAAGGAATCGGAAACGCTGTCAGCCGGCAACCCGCGGCACAGGGGCGCATGCCAGCGGCGAGGGCTGCCGGTAGTGCGCCAGCGTGCGCGCGACGCCGGTGCGGGCGCGGTCGAGCGCGCCTGGAATGCGCAGGAAGCGTGCGTCGTGGTGCACCGCCAGGATCAGCCCATGAATCTCGAACAACATCTGCGTCGCATCCGCATCGGCGCGCAGATGGCCGGCTTCGATGGCGCCGTCGATGGCACGGCGCAGGGCCGCATGCCAGTCGCGCACCATGGCTTCCAGTGCGTCGCGCACGGGCCCGGGCCGGTCGTCGAATTCAACGGCGCCACTGATGTAGATGCAGCCGGAATCGAGCTCGGCCGACACGCGGCCGATCCAGCGTTCGATCAAAGCCTGCAGGCGCTGCAGACCGCGCGGCTGCAGGATCGCGGGGTAGAAGACTTCCTGCTCGAAGCGGGCGTGGTATTCACGGATCACCGAGATCTGCAGTTCTTCACGCGATCCGAAATGAGCGAACACGCCCGACTTGCTCATCTGCGTGACTTCGGCCAGGGCACCGATCGACAACCCCTCGAGGCCCATCTGCGATGCCAGGGCAAGTGCCGCGTCGAGAATGGCGGCGCGGGTCTGGCGCCCCTTCGGCAACGCGCTGACGGCCGACCCGCGCGACCGTTCGGCCGCCAGCGTCGGCGCAGGCGGCTGGCGCGTCGAATTCGGGGATTGAGCGGTCGGCATCGAAGCGGTGATTTCCTGAAAATCGAACGGTCGTTCTATTTTGCAGGGTTCCCGCGTTTCCTGTGCTTGGCGCAGTCGCTTTTTCTAGGGCAGGCTTCCTAAATCGCCCTCGCTGGGGTCGGCGGTTCCACGGAACGGCGGGTGCGCCAGAACTCCACCCAGGCAGCGTGCCATCGCTGCGAGACTTGCTGGCCACACCCCGGTCAAGCCGATCGGATACGCTCGTGGTATGGACGTGCTGCAACTGGACATTTCCGGGCGACCACAATCCTGGGCCACCCCACGCGAAGCCGCGGTGTTATACGCCAGCGATGCGGTGGCCTGGACGCTCGGTGACCCTTTTCAGGCGCTCCGCGGCGGCATCCAGCGCAGCACGGGGTTGCAGTCGCGCATCGACCTGCATCCGATCATTGCCGTGCGCGGCAGCGTTCCCAGCCGTGCATGGCGCCAGACACCCACGTTGTCGAATCCGAAACTGTTCGTGCGCGACCGAAACTTCTGCGCCTATTGCGGTGGCCACTTCCGCTTCGATGAACTGACGCGGGAGCACATCGTGCCCGTATCGCGGGGTGGTGAAGACACCTGGATGAACTGCATCACCGCCTGTCGGCCCTGCAATGGCCACAAGGGCAACCGCATGCCCGAAGAAGTGCGCATGACGCTCATGTACCTGCCGTATGTACCCAGCCTGCACGAAGACATGATCCTGCGCGGGCGCCGCATCGTCGCCGACCAGATGGACTTCCTGCTGGCATCGGTGCCGCGAACGTCGCGCCTTCACGGTTGATGCTGCAGGACTCCGCCGCAATGTTGAACTTACGCCCCGTGTATCCATCTCATCAGGCTTCAGGAGATTTCCAGATGACAGCAGCTTTCGGTATCTTCAAGGCAACGATTGCGGCCGTCTCGGTGGCCGCCCTGTCGGCGTGTGCGACATCGAGTCCGGACGTGGTCAGCCGCAACGAATCACAGCGCCTGGCCAGCGTCGTCGACGCCGTGGTGCTGACCACGCGCCCGGTCACAGTCGATGGCAGCCAGAGCGGCTTCGGTGGTGCGGCCGGCGCGGTGGCCGGTGGCGTGGCC
>JALYUN010000014.1 GCA_030853725.1 Pseudomonadota bacterium
GATGAAGACCACGCCGATCAACAAGTAGCGCCCGATCTCTTCGGTCCAGGCGGCCGAGTCGTTCAAAACGTAGCGCGTAATGAATTGGTAGAAGACCGTCAAACCCAGCAGCCAGAAAATCGCCAACGCGATCCAGCCTTCGACGATGACGTCGGAGAGGTCAACGACCTCGTCGTCCATGCGCAGGTTGCCCTGCTCGTCGATGACGCGGTCGGCAGGCGCGCTGACCGACTGCCGCGGATCGCCAGCGGATGGCATGTGCGGTCTGCGCGCTACTTGATGTTCAGAATACGGTCGTAGTCTTGCTGCCGGTAGCCGAAGTCGGTCGGCTTGGCGTTCTTCAGCACGGCCTCGCGGAAGGCGTTCTTGTCGACCACGATGATGTTGTTGCCGCGCTTCTTGAACTCACCCACCAGCCGCTCTTCGGAAGCGATGATCTCGCGCCCGGTCTTGTCGGCGGCTTCCTGCATCACGTCGGCGAAAATCTTGCGGTCTTCGGAAGAGAGCTTGTTCCAGACCGACGGCGAGACGATCGTCAGCAGCGAGTCGATGATGTGGCCGGTGAGCGAGATGTTCTTCTGCACCTCGTAGAACTTCTTGGCTTCGATCGTTGGCAGCGGGTTCTCTTCGGCGTCGACCGTGCCGTTTTGCAGCGCCAGGTAGACCTCGGCGAAAGCGATCGGCGTCGGGTTGGCACCGAGTGCCTTCGGAAACGCGAGGTAAGCCGGCGCGTCGGGCACGCGAATCTTCAGGCCCTTCATGTCGGCCGGGGTGCGCACCGGCTTCGATTCGGTTGACGTGACGTCGCGCGCGCCGTAGTAGTTCAGCGCCAGGATGTGGTTGCCGGTCTTCTCGTCGTAGCCCTTGCTGAGCTCCTTGAAGACGTCGCTCTTGGCGTACTTCAGCAGGTGCTCGGAGTCGCGGAAGATGAACGGAAAGTACGTCACCGACAGCGGCGGGTAGCTGCGCCCGGCGAAGCTGGCACCGGTGTAGATGATGTCGACGGTGCCCAGCGTCAGACCCTGGTTGATGTCGGCTTCCTTGCCCAGGCTGGACGCCGGGAAGACCTGGATCTCGTAGCGGTCGTGGGTGCGCTTCTTGATTTCTTCGGCGGCCCAGAGCGCGTTCTTGTGAAACGGCTCCGAGGTCTCGTAGACATGGGCCCACTTCAGCTTGGTTTGCGCCTGAGCCGGTACAGCCAGGGCCACCGCACCCGCGGCGAGCGCCAGCGCAACCAGTTGCTTCAGGGCGAGTCTCTTGTCGGTCATGTCGTCTCCGAGGGGTGGGTTGCGGCGCGGCAGAAGCGCTGCGCCGCACCTTAGGTTGAGCCTGTCGGGGCATCCATCCGGCGAAACCCTGGACGGGCGCTGCAGCATGCGCCACAGGCCATGGAAAAAAGCCCCTTGCCGTTGCCGGCAGGGGGCCTTGCCTCAAGCCGCGGTACCGCCTACTGGCAGCGCGTGCTGGAGGTCAGCCGCTGCGACACGTAAGCCAGGTCCCGCACGTCGACCACGCCGTCGTTGTTGACGTCGTTGCGCGGGTCGAAGCCCGGCTGACCGGCCGCACTGCCGAGCGCGCTGCGTACCTGGCGCACGTCCAGGCAGGTGACCGCGCCGTCGCTGTCCACATCACCCAGCAGGCGGATCGTGAAATCGGCGTTGGAAACGTCGAAGTACACGTTGCCTACCGCTTCGACTTTGACGCGCCCGCGCGTGGTGCCGAGCGCCGGCAGCGTCACGCTGCGGCTGCCGGTATTGGGCGTGCTGGCCGCGAGCGTGAAGGGGAAGGTACCACCGCCGTCGACCGACAAGCTGATCTTCACGTTCGCTGTGCTGACCGGTGCGACGTTGGTGCCGGCCACGTCCCAGGTCACGGTCTGCGCCGAGCCGCTGTCCAGCGATACAGCGGTGTTCGGCGAGGTCACCAGGAACGGCCCGGCATTCGTCGCCAGCAGCAGCGTGGTGCTGGCACTGTTGACACCACCAGAACCGTCGCGCGCCGTGAGCTTGAAGTTCAGCGAAAGTGGGCTCGCGTTGACACCGGCTACGCCAACATAAGACGCCGTGGGCAGGTACTCGGAATAGCAGTCGATCTGCTGCGGCGTAGGTGAGCCTGCGACCGTCGTGCAGACCCCGGTTTCGGCGTTGGTGTTGTTGGCCAGGATCTGCGCCATGTCGGGGAAGATGCGCGTCGGGTCGGTGGTGGTGGCGTTCTCGCCCGGCGAACTGTAGAGCTGCGTGTCGGCATTGCTGACCAGCGCGCGGGTACCGAACTGGCGGAACAGCGGGCCGTCGGTCTTGGCGTTGCTGATGAGGCCGGTGCCGGCATTGGCGCCCCGGTCGTTCTGCTCCCACATGTAAGTGGTGGGGGTGTTGTCGGCGTCGCTGGCCGATCCGGTCAGCACGAAGGGCGTGCGCAACGGGATCGTGTAGGACGCTGCCACGCTCACCAGCGGGCTGCTGTTGCCCGTGGGGCTGACGGTGCCGCCGCGTGCGGTCGGGCCGCCGGCGGTGACTTCACCGACATAGCCGGTGCAGCCACCGCTGCAGGCCACCAGCGAGAGTGTCGCCGCATTGACACCCGCCAACGCCCCGCCGAAGCTGACCGTGAAGGCGTTGTCGGAGAGCTGGCTGACCGACACCGTGGCGCCCACCGGCCAGCCGGCGATGCCTTCGACAGCGGCCTTGACACCGGCAGTCGTGAAGTTGGTGCCGCGCACGATCGGCGCCGAGTCGTTGCCGTTGTAGCGCAACTGGAACTGCTGACCAGCGGTGTTGAAGCCGCTCAGGACACCCACCTGTATGTCGCTCAGGTTGTTCTCGGCGGCCGAGGTGTAGGTGGTGATCTCGTCGAAGCTGCGCTGCGACCAGTACGGATCGCTGTGGGCCTGCAGGTTGTCGCTGCCGCAGATGCCGGCATAAGCCATCACCGAAGAACCACTGCCCGGTTCGACCGAGGTGCCGGGGTTGCGGTTGCCACCGGAGCAGTTGCTGACGGTGCCGTTGAAGGTGTGGTTGCCGGCAAACTGGTGGCCCATTTCGTGCGCCACGTAGTCGACTGCGAAGGCGTCGCCTACCGGCTGCGGAATGCCGGTGCAGCCCTGGGCCTTGCTGCTGCCGCCGACCACGCCGAGGCTGGCGACCCCGCCGCCGCTGACGCCGAGCGCGATGTGGCCGATGTCGAAGTTGCTGGCGCCAGCCAGCAGGCCGATCACGACGCGGGTACGCGACAAGGTGCTGCCGGTGCAGCTTCCGGCCTGGCTGGCGCTGTAGCACGCCGCGCCGCCGCACGGGCCGTTGGCACCGGTCATCTGGGCGGCGGTGTCCAGGTTGAGCGCGTCGTTGCCATCGATCAGCATCATCCGGATCGAGGTTTCGGTCTCGTAGACCTGGCTTACCCGGTTGATCAGCGTGACCTTGGCGGCCGTCACGTTGGCCGAGCCGCCGAAGAAGTTGGCATAGCCCGGATCGGTCAATAGCGCGAGCCGGTAGCTGCGCAACTGGTCGCCGACCGCGGTGTCGAGCGCGACCTTGTCGGCCACCACCTGGTAGTTGGACGTGGCGCTGATGCGGCCATCGCTGGCAGTGACTTCGAAGCTGCCGAGGTTGCGGTAGGGGTCGGCAGGCAGCTTGACCGAGACGGTGCCGGAGCGGCTGGCGGTAGCCTGAACCGGCTGGCGCGGCGCGGCGCCAGCGGCGCTGTTGCGCACGGTCACCACCACCTGCGCACCCGGAGCGAAGCCGATCGCGTCGACACGCACGGTGTCGGCTGCGTGATAGCGCCCGCGCGAAAGCGAGAGTTGCGCTTCGCTGATCAGGCCCTCGCTGAACGGTGCGCGGGCGTTCGACAGATCACGCCGCCAGTAGCTGACGTACAGGCTGTCGTCCAGGTGGAAGTAGGGATCGATGTACCAGGCACCTTTGGTGGAGAACACCGAGGCATGCAGGCCGAGCGGCGTGATGTCCATTCGCAGTGTGGCACTCGGGTCGTCCAGACCGCGGCCGGCGTAGGTACGGATATCGGGGTGGCGTGCCGCCAGACCCGGTTGCATCACCGGTGAATCGACGATCCGGAAGCGCTGAAAACCACCAGCCGGGTCGGGCAGCGAGATCACGAGCGGGTTCTGCCGCGCGGCTGCGCTGAACTCGGCCGGGGCGGTGGCGGCCAGCGCGGCCATGCCATTGCGGTCGAGCGTGCTGGTGCGGAAATGGGCCGGCCGCACAGCCACCATTGCACCGCGCGCCGAGACTGCCGGCGCCGCGCCCTTGATGTCGGTCCAGTAGGCGCGCGAAGCGTCGGAAGGAGCCGCGGGTTGCGCGCGTGAAGCGCGTTCGTTCGCCGTGCCAGCTGCTTGTGCCGGCGCCACTGCGGCCACGGCCAGCAGGCTTGCCAGCGCTAAACCGCCGAAGAGCGAGGCCGCAGCGGTTCGCACGGCGGTTCGGCGTGCCCGGCGCAGGGCCGACGGGTTTCCGGTGGGGGGAGCAATGAGCATCTGGAGTCCTTGTTCGCAAGCCAGGGGCGGTAGGGTCAATACGGAAAACCGGCGCAGTATGGAATGGACCCGATGCCGGCGAATTCATTCGGGCACCTGCATTCAGGGGGGTTCCATCGGCGGCTGCGTCTGCAAGACTCTCCGGGGGCCGCTGCGCCGCTGCGACCCCCGCTGGCTTTAGATGACCCGCTCTTTTGCCGCTTCCCTTGCCGTTTCTGTTGCCGTTGACTTTGCCCATTCCCCTCCCTGCGCCGACACGCCCGCGCCGCGCGTTCGATGCGCCGTGTGACGGTCTGCGCCGGGCGCTGTGGCCGGTGGTCGCGTTGCTCGCACCAGTGGCCTGTGCGCAGCCACCAGAGGCACCCGCATCTGCGCCGACCAGCGTCACACGCATCGTGCTGGAGCAGGGCTGTTTCGGCTGTGCCAGCACCGCGGCGCTGGCATTGCAGAGCGACGGCCGTGCCACGCTCGCTACCACGGGCAACGCGCGCCAGGGCACCCCGGACCGCAGCCAGGCCGGCAGTGTCGCGCCAGCCGATTTTCAGACGCTGGCCCGACTGGCGCAGTCGCAAGGCTTCTTCGACATGCCCGAACAGATCGACAACCCGCAACAGCGTGACGGTGCCTGGCGCGTCGTGCGCGTCACGCGCAACGGGCACGACAAGCAGGTGTTCTGGCGCGAAGGTGTCGCAGCGCCCAAGCTCGCTTCACTGATCTCCGCCATCGAAGGCGTGCGCGAGCGCATCGCCTTCACGCCCGGACCATGAATCCCACATCGCTGAAGCAGCGCTTCGCCGTTGCGTTCACGCCCACCGTTCCACCCACAGGAGTTCCACATGGCTGACTGGCAGGTCCCCTCGAAGCGCTGGCTGGCAGCGTTGTCCGTCGGTTTTCTCGGCGCCCCCGCTGCCTGGGCGGTGCCGACGCTGACCGTGGCGGCCATGCCGCAACCGGCGCTGGTCGGGTCCACCGTCAGCGTGGGCGTGTCGATCAACGACATCGCTGGCCTCTATGCCTGGCAGTTCAACCTGTCCTTCGACCCGGCGGTGCTGCAGTTCGCTTCTGCCATCGAAGGGTCGTTCCTGAGCAGCGCCGGGGGCACTTTCTTCGACGGCGGTACGGTCGACAACGTCGCTGGCACGATCTCTTTTGCCGTCGACACGCTGATCGGCCCTGTGCCCGGTGCCAGCGGCAGTGGCCTCGTCAGCAGTTTCGTCTTCAACGTCGCCGCAGCCGGCACCAGCCCGATAACGTTCTCCAACGTGCTGTTCATCGACTCGCAATTGCTGACCATCGGCGTGCAGAGCGTCGATGGCAGCGTGATGGCAGCGGCCGTGCCGGAGCCCACGTCGGCTGTGCTGATGGGTCTGGGCCTGGCGTTGGGGGTTGCCGGTCTTGCGCTGCGACGCCAACGCGCCGCATCACACGCTGCCTGACGCAACCCACAACCCGCCACCTGGCCACCTGTCACAGCGCCGACGCAGCGGCAGGCCGCGCTGGCCCGAAGGCTGAACCGTCGTCGCGCCGGACCGGGGTAAGTGTGCGTTGCCGTGCGCAGTGGGTTAACCCCGATGGTGAGGCGGCGCAGCCTATTCGTATGATGATTGGACGACTACGGTGCCTGCGGCGCCGGCTGCGTGGCCCGCCCTTCCCACAACCCTTCCACAGACACCGTTCGAGTGAGCTACCTAGAGCTTCATCAAATCGCCAAGCGCTTCGGCGAAGTCCAGGTCGTCGAAGAGATGAGCCTTATGGCCGAGGCCGGCGAGTTCATCGTGCTGGTCGGCGCTTCGGGCTGCGGCAAGTCGACCACGCTGCGCATGATCGCCGGGCTTGAAACGCCCACTTCCGGCCAGATCCTGATCGACGGTCGCGACGTCACCGCCGCCACCCCGGCCGACCGCGACATCGCGATGGTGTTTCAGAACTACGCGCTGTATCCGCACATGAACGTGGCGCAGAACATGAGCTTCGCGCTGGACCTGGCGGGCACGCCCAAGACCGAGATCCAGCGCCGCGTCGACGCGGCCGCTGCGGTGCTCGGCATCGACCACCTGTTGCAACGCAAGCCGAAAGAACTCTCGGGTGGCCAGCGCCAGCGGGTGGCGATGGGCCGCGCCATCGTGCGCGAACCCAAGGTGTTCCTGTTCGACGAGCCGCTTTCGAACCTGGACGCCAAGCTGCGCGGCCACATGCGAATCGAGATCGCGTTGCTGCACCGGCGTTTGGGCAAGACCACGGTTTACGTGACGCACGACCAGATCGAGGCCATGACGCTGGCCGACCGCATCGTCGTCATGGACCAGGGCCGGATCCAGCAGATGGGCAGCCCCGACGAGGTCTTCAACCGCCCCGTGAACCAGTTCGTGGCCGGCTTCATCGGCAGCCCGACGATGAACTTTCTGGACGCCGCGGTGCTGAATGCCGACGGCGGCCTGCGTTTCGCCGGCATGCATTTCGACTGCGCGGTGCCAGTGGCGATGCGCGCGGCGGCCGGGCGCGAAGTCGGCAACCGGGTGGCGGTCGGCGTGCGGCCGCAGGCGCTGCAGATCGGTGCCGCGCCGAACGCTCTGAACCTGGAACTGCAGGTCAACGTCTGTGAGTACCTGGGCACCGAGAGCGTGCTGAGTTGCGCCCTGGCCGACGACGCCAAGACCGAGATCACCCTCACCGCGGCCGGCAACCACCACGCGTTGGTGGGCCAGCGCGTCACCGCCCATGCCGCGCTCGAATCGCTGTACGCCTTTCAGGCCGGCGCCCATGGCCAGTCCTTGAGCCTTTGACAACCCGTTCTTGAAACGCCATCTTTGACATTCCGCAGGAGACACGCACCATGATTCAACGCCGCCACCTCATTCAGGGCGTCGCCGCCAGCGCCGCGCTCGGTCCCTGGGTTCACACCCAGGCCCAGGACCGCTACGCCAAGTACAAAGGCCAGACGATCGTCATCAATTTCCCGGCCCATCCGCACTACGACCAAGCTGAAAAATTGTTCGGCGAGTTCACGGCCGAAACCGGCATCAAGGTCGAACGCGACAAGATGCAATACCTGCGCATGAAAGACAAGCAGGTGTTGGAAATGGCCAAGAAGGGCGGCGGCGACTACGACGTGATCGTCTACGTGGTGATGTGGAAAACCGAATACGTCGCCAAGGATCTGATCGAGCCGCTCAATCCGTACTTCAACAACGCCGCGCTAGCCGACCCGGGCTGGGACCAGAAAGACATCATCCCCAAATACTGGGACACCAACGCGCTGGTCGGCGGGCCGAAGATGTACCTGCCCGGCCCGGGCGCGCAGCCCTACGGCATTCCCTTCGGCGCCGAAACCGGCGTGCTGGCCTACCGCACCGATCTGTTGCTGAAGCACAAGCTGGCGGTGCCCAAGAC
>JALYUN010000166.1 GCA_030853725.1 Pseudomonadota bacterium
GCCCACCACATCGGCGACTTCGAAGTCTCTTCCACCTGGGCCGCCATCTGCAATGAACTGTGCTTCCGCGTCAGCCGGTTGTTTCCGGACCATTTCGTTCCGGTCGCGATGCTGCCGCAGTCGCCGGGCGTCGACCCGAGAACCTGCATTCCCGAGTTGCAGAAGTGCGTCAACGAATTCGGCAATGTCGGCATCAATCTGAACCCGGACCCGTCGGGCGGGCACTGGACCTCGCCGCCGCTGTCCGACCGCCACTGGTACCCGATCTACGAAAAGATGGTGGAGCACGACATCCCCGCCATGATCCACGTCAGCACCAGCTGCAATGCCTGCTTCCACACCACCGGGGCGCACTACTTGAACGCCGACACCACGGCCTTCATGCAGTGCCTCACCAGCGATCTGTTCACCGACTTCCCGACCCTTCGCTTCATCATTCCGCACGGCGGCGGCGCGGTGCCCTACCACTGGGGCCGCTTTCGCGGTCTGGCGCAAGAGTTGAAGAAGCCGCTGCTGAAAGACCACCTGTTGAAGAACATCTGGTTCGACACCTGCGTCTATCACCAGCCCGGCATCGACTTGCTGACGAAGGTGATCCCGGTCGACAACATTCTGTTCGCCAGCGAGATGATCGGCGCGGTGCGCGGCATCGACCCCGAAACCGGCCACCACTACGACGACACCAAGCGCTACATCGAAGCTTCGACGATCGTCGTCGGCGACGACCGCCACAAGGTCTACGAAGGCAACGCACGCCGCGTGTTCCCGCGGCTGGACGCCGCACTCAAAGCGAAGGGGCAGTGACATGTTCGAACTCGGCATCGTCAAACGCAACATCACGCGCGCCGACCCGACGGCGGTGGCGCAGCTCGGCAGCTTTGGCTCGGCCACGGTGCACGAGGCCCTGGGCCGCGTCGGTCTGATGAAACCGTACCTGCGGCCGATCTATGTCGGTGCGCGGGTTGCCGGCACGGCGGTCACCGTGCTGCTGCAGCCTGGCGACAACTGGATGCTGCATGTCGCGGCCGAACAGTTGCAGCCCGGTGACATCGTCGTCGCGGCCTGCACCGCCGACAACACCGACGGTTTCTTCGGCGACCTGCTGGCCACCAGCTTCCGGGCCCGCGGCGCCGTCGGGTTGGTGATCGACGGCGGGTGCCGCGACGTGCGCGACTTGACCGAGATGAAGTTCCCGGTCTGGAGCCGCGCCATCAGCGGGAAGGGCACCGTCAAAGCCACGCTCGGTTCGGTCAACATCGCGGTGGTTTGCGCCGGAATGAGCGTCCACCCCGGCGACGTGATAGTGGCCGACGACGACGGCGTGGTGGTGGTGCCGGCGGCGCTGGCGCAAAAGGTGGCTAACGCGGCCGCGGCGCGTGAAGCCAACGAAAGCGCCAAGCGTGCGAAGCTGGCAGCCGGCGTGCTGGGTCTGGACATGTACCAGATGCGCGAGCCGCTGGCGAAGGCCGGCTTGAAGTACATCGACTGAAACCGAAACGCGCAACCGCCATGGCCTTCACCAAGACCCCCGGCTGGCTCGACTGGTATCAAGGCCCTAGCCAGCCGCGCTTCAAGCTGCCTGCCGGCGCGGTCGACGCGCATTGCCATGTGTTCGGCCCCGGCGCCGAGTTTCCGTACGCAGCCGAGCGCAAGTACACGCCCTGCGACGCGTCCAAAGCGCAGCTCTATGCCTTGCGCGACCACCTGGGTTTCGCCCGCAACGTGGTCGTTCAAGCCACCTGCCATGGCGCCGACAACCGCGCCATGGTCGACGCTCTGGTGCACAGCGGTGGCAAGGCGCGCGGCATCGCTACCGTCAAGCGCGGCGTCAGCGACGCCGAACTGCAAGCACTGCACGAAGCGGGCGTGCGCGGCGTGCGCTTCAACTTCGTCAAGCGTCTGGTCGACTTCACGCCAAAGGCCGAATTGATGGAGATCGCGGCGCGCATCGTCCCGCTGGGCTGGCATGTGGTGATCTATTTCGAAGCCGTCGACCTGCCCGAGCTGTGGGACTTCTTCACCGCGTTGCCCACGACCGTGGTGGTCGACCACATGGGGCGGCCCGATGTCGCCCTGCCTGTTGACGGCCCGCAATTCGAGTTGTTCGTCAAGCTGATGCGCGAGCATCCGACCATCTGGAGCAAGGTGAGCTGCCCCGAACGCTTGTCGCTCAGCGGCCCGAAAGCGCTCGACGGCGAACAGGCTGCGTATCGCGACGTGGTTCCTTTCGCCAAGCGGCTGGTCGAAACCTTCCCGGACCGCGTGCTTTGGGGTACCGACTGGCCGCATCCGAACCTGAAGGACCATATGCCCGACGACGGCTTGCTGGTCGACTTCATTCCGCACATCGCCACCACCGCGGACCTGCAGCACCAGCTGCTGGTGGACAACCCGTTGCGTCTTTACTGGCCGGAACTACAAAGAGGCTGAGCATGGCACTCGACAAACCGTACCTGGACGTTCCGGGCACCACGATCTTCGACGCCGAACAGTCGCGCAAGGGCTACTGGCTGAACCAGTTCTGCATGTCGCTGATGAAGGCCGAGAACCGGGCCCGCTTCAAGGCCGACGAGCGCGTCTATCTGGATGAGTGGGCCATGACCGAAGCGCAAAAGCAGGCGGTGTTGGCGCGCGACTTGAACGCGTGCATCGGCCTCGGCGGCAACATCTATTTCCTGGCCAAGATCGGCGCCACCGACGGCAAGAGCTTTCAGCAGATGGCCGGCAGCATGACCGGCCTGAGCGAAGCGCAGTACCGCGAGATGATGGTCAACGGCGGCCGCTCCGTCGAAGGCAACCGCTTCGTCGGCGAAGACGGCGACGCCCAGGCCCACCGCCAGCCGCAGGGTCGTCCCGAGCGCACCGGGGGCGCATGACGATGGCCCGCATCACTGCTTCGGTCTACACCTCTCATGTGCCGGCGATCGGCGCTGCCATCGACCTCGGCAAGACCACCGACCCGTACTGGGTGCCGCTGTTCAAAGGCTACGAGCCGTCCAGGCAATGGATGCGCGACAACCGGCCCGACGTGATCTTCCTGGTCTACAACGACCACGCCACCGCCTTCAGCCTCGACATGATCCCGACCTTTGCGATCGGCACCGCCGCCGAGTTCGCACCGGCCGACGAAGGCTGGGGCCCGCGCCCGGTGCCCACCGTGGTCGGTCAACCCGAACTGGCGGCCCACATCGCGCACAGCGTGATCCAGGACGACTTCGACCTCACCATCGTCAACAAGATGGACGTCGACCACGGCCTGACGGTGCCGCTGAACCTGCTGTGTGGCTCACCTGCGGCTTGGCCCTGCCCGGTGATCCCGTTCGCAGTCAACGTGGTGCAGTACCCGGTGCCCTCGGGCCGGCGCTGCTTCATGCTGGGCCAGGCGATCCGCCGCGCGGTCGAGTCCTACGACGCGCCGTTGAAGGTGCAGATCTGGGGCACCGGCGGCATGAGTCACCAGTTGCAGGGGCCGCGCGCCGGGCTCATCAACAAGGACTGGGACCACCGCTTCCTGGACCGCCTGATCGCCGATCCCGACGGCCTTTCCAGAGTGCCGCACATCGAGTACGTGCGAGAAGCTGGCAGTGAAGCGATCGAGCTCGTGATGTGGCTGATTGCGCGCGGCGCCATGGCTGACGTGGCCGGCGGCGCCAAGCCCACCGTCGTGCACCGCTTCTTTCACGTGCCGGCGTCGAACACCGCCGTCGGCCATCTGATTCTGGAGAATCCGGCATGAGCAAGACCATCCGCGTGGCACTGGTCGGGGCCGGCGCCTTCGGCACCAAGCACCTCGACGCCCTGAAGCTGATCGACGGGGTGCAGGTCGTCTCGGTGATCGGCCGCGACCTGGCCAAGACCCAAGCGGTGGCTGCAACCTACGGCATCGGTCATGCCGGTACCGACCTGGTGGAGAGCCTGGCGCTGAAAGCGCTGGACGCGGTGATCCTGTGCACCCCCACCCAGATGCATGCCGAGCAAAGCCTGGCGTGCCTGAAGGCCGGCAAGCATGTGCAAGTCGAGATTCCGTTGGCCGACAGCCTGGCCGGCGCCGAAGCGGTGGCCGCGCTGCAAAAAAGCAGCGGCCTGGTGGCGATGGTCGGCCACACCCGGCGCTTCAATCCCAGCCACCAGTGGGTCCACAACCAGATCGCAGCCGGTGTCTTCAACATTCAGCAGCTGGACGTGCAGACCTACTTCTTCCGCCGCAGCAACATCAACGCGCTGGGCCAGGCCCGCAGTTGGACCGACCACCTGCTGTGGCACCACGCCGCGCACACCGTCGACCTGTTCGCCTACCAGACCGGCGGCGAGATCGTGCAGGCCAACGCGGTGCAGGGCCCGATCCACCCGACGCTCGGTATCGCAATGGACCTGTCGATCCAGTTGAAGAGCAGCACCGGGGCGATCTGCACCTTGTCGCTGAGCTTCAACAACGACGGCCCGCTCGGCACCTTCTTCCGCTACATCGGCGACAGCGGCACTTATCTGGCGCGCTACGACGACTTGTTCAATGGCAAGGAAGAGCCCATCGACGTGTCGAAGGTAGCGGTGTCGATGAACGGCATCGAGTTGCAGGACCGCGAGTTCATCGCCGCCATCCGCGAGGGCCGTCAGCCGAATTCGAGCGTGGCCCAGGTGCTGGCTTGCTACCGCACGCTGCACCGGTTGGAGCAGCAGCTCAGCGCGGGCTGATCTCAGCGCAACAGGAACTTGTCGACGTAGAGCGTACGCGCCCGGTTCATGTGGCCCAGCGCCAGCGTGTCGAGCCGGGAGCGGTCGCAGTCGTGGAGCGCCGCAACCATGGCCGCGTGCTCGGCGCACGCGAGCCGCTGCGCCTGCGGGTCGGCAATGCCGTAGGCCCGGGCCGGAAAGCTGATCCAGTCGTGCAGACGAATCGATTCCTCCAGATACGGGTTGTCGCAGAGCCCGAAGAACAAGCGGTGGAACGCCATGTTGGTGTTGTGAATGGCGATCAGGTCACCGCTGGCAGCCGCGACCGCATGGGCTTCCGCGGCCTGCGCCACCGCCGCCAGCCGCTCGGGCGCCAGCGGCAGTGGCATGGCGGCCACCGCAGCACCATGCAGCACGGCGCGAAAGGCGTACAGCGCCCGCAGGCTGTCTGCGTCGAAACGCCGCAGGTTCGCACCCAAATGTGGTGGCTTCACCACCACGCCCAGGCGCTGCAGCTCGGTTAGCGCTGCCCGCACCACGTGGCGCTTGGCGTCGTAGTCCTCCATCAGATGGTCTTCGATCAGCCGGTTGCGCGGCAGGATGCGGCCGCGAATGATGTCGGTCTCGATCGCTGCAATGACCGCGGCCACCTGCGCCGGCAGCGCGGCATGGGGGAACGCACCTGACGGGGTGCTGGAAGTGCGGTGCGAGCTCATGGGGCAAGGGGCGTGGCGCATTGTGCTTGGCCTGCGCGGTTATCAATACTTTCATCGCCGATATTGGCGACAACGCGCTCGTTGTTTTCTGCGGCGCGGCTGCCTAGACTGGCCGCAACATGCAAACACTCGACACCTCGACAGACGCGCTGCACGGCACCACCGAGCTCGTCAGCACCAACCCCGCCAACGGATCAGAAATCGCCCGGGTCGCCATCACCACCTTGGCGGAATTGAACGCAGCGGTCGAGCGCGCCGGGCACGCGTTTCGCCACAGCGGCTGGAAGTCGCTGCTGCCGCACCGCCGCGCGCTGGTGCTGCACGCCATCGCCGACGGCCTGCTGGCCGAGAAAGAATCGCTGGCTCGACTGCAGATGCAGGACAACGGCAAGCCGCTCGGCGAATGCCGGGGCATGGTGGAGTCGGCCATCGGGACCTTCCGCTACTACGCCAGCGTCTGCGAAACGATCGAAGGTGACGTGACACCGTCGCGCGGCGACTACGTGTCGTTCACCGTGCTCGAACCCTACGGTGTGGTGGCCGCCATCACGCCGTGGAATTCGCCCATCATGAACGACGCCACCAAGGTCGCCCCTGCGCTGGCGGCGGGCAACGCGGTGCTGCTCAAGCCGTCTGAAGACTCGCCCCTGCTGGCGCCGGAGCTGGCGCGCATCGCACTGGCGGCCGGGCTGCCCAAAGACCTGCTGCAGGTGGTGCAGGGCCGCGGCGCCGAGATCGGCGCGGCGCTGGTGGCCCACCCCGGCGTGCGCATGATTTCGTTCACCGGCGGTACCACCTCGGGTCGCGCCATTGCGCGGGTTGCCGGCGATCGGCTGGTGCCCGCTGCGCTCGAACTGGGCGGCAAGTCGCCCCATGTGGTGTTTGCCGACGCCGACCTGGAACATGCGGTGGCGGCCGTGGTCGCGGGCATCTTCGGCTCGGCGGGCCAGTCGTGCGTGGCCGGTTCGCGCCTCTTCATCGAAGCAGGCATCTACGACCAGGTGCTGTCAGCCGTGGTGGCACGCGCCCGCAACCTGCGGTTGGCGTTACCAGACGAAGCGGGCGTGGAAATGGGCCCGCTCGCGTCGTTCCATCACCGCGACCGCGTGGCGGCATTTGTCGACCGCGCACGCGCCGAAGGCGGCCGCATCTTGTGCGGCGGCGCGGCTCCCACCGGCGGCGTCTACGACCGCGGTGCGTTCTATCTGCCCACGGTGATCGACGGCCTCGGTGTCGACGCCGTGTCGTGCCAGGAAGAAGCCTTCGGCCCGGTGCTGGTGGCACTGCCTTTCAAAGACGAAGCCGACCTCATCGCACAGGCCAATGGCACCGCCTTCGGTCTGGCCTGCGGCATCTGGACCGAGAGCTTCAAGCGCGCCTGGCGCATCGGCCGGGCGCTGGAAGCGGGCTCGGTGTGGATCAATACCTACAAGCAGTCGGTGGTCAGCACGCCGTTCGGGGGTTTCAAGAACAGCGGCATCGGGCGCGAGAAGGGGATCGACGGCCTGCGGATGTACGCGCAGGTCAAGAGCCTGTACTTCGGCCTGCACGAGCATCCGCTGGCGGTCGCCAAATGACGCTCCATCAACCCGCTTCGAATCCCACCATGAACACTGTGCAGAAAGTCGCCATCTACGGCCTGGGCAACATGGGCTTTCCGGTCGCACAACGCATCGGCAACCGGTTTCCCACGCAGGTCTTCGACGTCGACCCGGCCGCACTCGAACGTGCCGGGAGAGCCTTCGGTGCCACCCGCATCGAAACGCCGGCCGATGTGGCGGAAACATCCGTGGTGGTGCTGTGCCTGCCCACACCCGCCATTTCGCAGACCGTGTTGTCGCAGATCGCACCGCACCTACCCAGCGGCAGCGTGGTGCTGGAGACCAGCACGGTAAACCCCGAACATATTCACGCCGCGCAGGCGTTGCTGGCGCCGTACGGCATCGACCTGATAGATGCTTCCATCATGGCCGGGGTGAGCCAGATGGAAGCAGGCAGCGCGACACTGGCGCTGGGCGGCTCGCCTGAAGCGATCGGCCGTGCCCAGGGCGTACTGGACGCCATCGCCGCGCGGCAGACCTACTTCGGCGCCAGCGGTGCCGGAGCCGCCGCCAAGGTGATCAACAACGCGGTCGCGCATGCGGTGATGGTGGTAGTCGCCGAAGCCGGCGCCCTGGCCACCGCCAGCGGTGTGAGTTGCGACAAGCTCATTGCCTTGCTGTCCGACGCCCAGATGGGCCTGCAGCGGCCACTCACGCACCGCTATGCCGAACGCATCGTGCAGGGTAACTACGCCGGCGGCATGCCACTGGACGCGGCGCGCAAGGACTCGGTGCTGGCGCTGCAACTGGCGCAGTCGTTGGGCGTGCCGCTGTTCGCCATCCAGGGCGCGCACAGCGTTTACGACATGGCCACTGCCGCCGGCTATGGCCGTGACGACTACGCCGCCGTGGCCAAGCTCTGGGCCGATTGGGGCTGCCCCACGGTGCCCGCCGTGGCTGACTGAACTCGAACCGACCGATCGATCGATCCCAAGATTCCACAGGAAACAACATGAATCCGATTTCCACCCTGTTTTCCGGCACCCGCCGCAGCCTCGTTCTTGCCCTGGGGGCGCTGACCCTGGCCAGTTCACCCGCGTTGGCCGCGTGGCCCGAACGCCCGATCGAGATCGTCGTGGGCTTCAACCCCGGCGGCGGCACCGACATCACGGCCCGCAGCCTGGCCGTGTTCTTGAGCAAACAACTGAACACGCCGGTGCGGGTGGCCAACAAGCCCGGCGCATCGGGCGAAATCGGTTTGGCCTATGTGGCCAAGGCGGCACCCGACGGCTATGTGCTGGGTATGACCAACATGCCCGGCCTGGTGACGCTGCCGATCGAACGCAAGACCCAATTCAAGGGCAACGAC
>JALYUN010000187.1 GCA_030853725.1 Pseudomonadota bacterium
GCCCAACGAAGGCCGCGACGCGTTGGTGGCACTGTTCGAGATCGGCGCCGACACCACCAGCTTGAAAGTGTTGCGCGACGATGAAATGCTCTACGACCGCGACCAAGCCTTCGGCGGTTCGCAACTGACGCAGCTCATCAGCCGTCAGTACGGTTTCTCTTTCGAAGAAGCCGAAGCCAAGAAGCTCTCGGGCGACTTGCCCGAAGACTACGAAGCCGCCATCCTGAACCCCTTCGTCGACAGCCTCTCGCAAGAGATCGGCCGCGCGCTGCAGTACTTCTTCACCAGCACGCCGCACCACAAGGTGCATTACGTGATGCTGGCCGGCGGCACCGCCACGCTGCCGGGTCTGAAAGACCGCGTCACCGAACTCACCGGCTTCGCTTCGAATGTGGTGAACCCGTTCGACCACATGCAACTCGGCTCCACCATCCGCGAAACCCGCGTGCGGCGCGAGTCGCCGTCGTATCTCACGGCCTGCGGGCTCGCCATGCGGAGGTTCCTGCAGTGATCCTCATCAACCTGCTGCCGCACCGAGAGGTCCGGCGGCTGCAGCGCAAGCGCGCTTTCTTCGTCGCCCTGGGGCTCTCCGCAGTGGCTGGCGCGGTGGTGGTCGGCCTCTGGTATTCAGTGCTCGGCCAGATGACAGCGGCCCAGGAAGCGCGCAACAGCTATCTCGGCACCGAGATCGCGCGGCTCGACACCCAGATCAAGGACATCGCCACCTTGCGTGACGAGATCGAAGCGCTCAAGGCGCGGCAGAAAGCGGTCGAAGACCTGCAGACCGACCGCAACGTGCCCGTGCACTTGCTGAACGAGCTGACTGCACAGACTCCCGAAGGTGTGTACCTGAGCTCGATCAAGCAAACCGGCCAGGTGGTCAGCATCACCGGCGTGGCGCAAACCAACGAACGCGTGTCGGAGTTCCTGCGCAACGCGCTCTACAACTCACCCTGGCTCGAAAAACCCGAGCTGGTGGAAATCAAGGCCAGCACCGTGACCGCCGCCAACAAGGAACAACGCCGCCTGTTCGACTTCTCGATGCGCGTGACGATCAAGCGGGCCCAGGCCGCCGCGGCCGAAGCCGCTGCTTCAGCCGCTAAACCCGGCACTGCCACCCGGCCGGGCACCACGCCCGCCAAAGCTTCATAGGGCGCGCCATGGCTACTTCCGCTCCCACCACCAGCTTCGACGTCACCGGTTTCGTCGACCAGGCGACTTCTCAGTTTCGCAACCTCAACACCAAGGAGCCCGGCCAATGGCCGGCGCTGCCCAAGGCCGCAGCCTTTTTGGTGGCCGCGCTGGTCGTGGTGGCCATGGGCTGGTTTCTGTTGCTGTCCGACAGCACCGCACAACTGGAAGCTGCCCGCGCCCGCGAACCCGGCCTGAAGGCCGACTACCGCAGCCGGCTCGCACAGGCCGTCAACCTGAACGAGTTGCGCAAGCAGAAGCTGCAAGTCCAGGAATTCGTGACCCAGCTTGAGAAACAACTCCCCGGCAAGGCCGAGATGGACGCGCTGCTGTCCGACATCAACCAGGCCGGACTCGGCCGTGGTCTGCAATTCGAGCTGTTCAGGCCGGGCCAGGTGCAGGTCAAGGACTACTACGCCGAGCTGCCGATATCGATCCGCGTCAGCGGCAAGTACCACGACATCGGCGCGTTCGCAGCCGACGTGGCCAACCTGTCGCGCATCGTCACGCTGCAGAACCTGAGCATTGCCCCGGCCGTCAACCCCGGCAGCCGTGAGCCCGGGCCGACCGGCAACCTGGCGATGGACGCCACCGCGCGCACTTATCGCTATCTGGACCAGGCCGAAATCGACGAGCAGCGCAAGGTGGCTTCGAAGACGAAGACCGCGGGGGCCAAGAAATGAGCCGCACGCTGAAAAGCACCGCGCTCGTGCTGAGCCTTGCAGCGGCTCTACTCGCCGGCTGCAGCGCCGACGAGGGCGAACTGCAGAGCTGGATGGAGCAACAGCGCCGCGAGGCCAAGCCCAATGTCTCGCCACTGCAAGCACCGAAGAAGTTCGACCCGGCGCCCTACAAGATGGCCGACGCGATCGAGCCCTTCAGCACCCGCAAGCTGTCGGTTGCGATCAAGCAGGAGCAGCGCGGCCCGAACTCCTTACTGTCAGCGGAAATGAACCGCCGCAAGGAGCCGCTGGAAGCCTATCCGCTGGACAGCATGACGATGGTGGGCAGTGTCAGCCGCGGCGTGCCTACAGCCTTGCTGCGGGTCGACAACCTGCTCTACCAAGTCAAGGTCGGTGACCACCTGGGTCAGAACTACGGCCGCATCAGCCACATCGACGAAACCGAGATCAAGCTGCGCGAGATCGTGCAGGACGCGGCCGGCGAATGGATCGAACGCGAAGCCGCCTTGCAACTGCAAGACCGCGTGCGCTGAGCGCTGCCCCATCCAGCACAAGAACGAACACGAGTATGAGCACGAGCATGAGCACCGCACTGCAATCGGCCGCCCACGGACGCCTGTTCGGCCCCGCACAGCCCGGACCCACCCCCGAGGAGACCCCCACCATGTTCAACTGGCGTGCCGCGCTTGCCGCACTGACCGCCGCTGGCGCCCTGCTCCTGCCGGTGGCCGCCTGGGCGCAGAACGCGATCCAGTCGATCACCAGTTCACAGCAGGCCGGCACCGAGGTCGTGCGAATCGAACTGAGCGAACCACTGGCCGCGGTGCCTACCGGCTTTTCGGTGCAGGCGCCGCCGCGCATCGCCATCGACCTGCCCGGCGTCACCAACGCCATCGGCCGCAACAGCGTCGAGATCAACCAGGGCAATCTGCGATCGGTCAGTGTGGCGCAGGCCGGCGACCGCTCGCGGCTGGTGCTGAACCTGAAGCAGGCTTCCAGCTACCGCGCACAGTTGCAAGGCAAGACGCTGCTGCTGGTGCTGGACGGTGCGGCACCCGCCGTAGCCACTGCCGCCGGCGCTAGCCCTGGCACTAACGCGGGCAACAGTGCCGGCGCGACAGCGACCCAGTTCGCACCGGCACAGAACACCGACACGCAAACCTTGCGCGACATCGACTTCCGCCGCGGCCCCGACGGCGCAGGTCGCATCATCGTCAGCTTGCCCAGCTCCCAGGTCGGTGTCGACATCCGCCAGCAGGGGCAAACCCTGGTGGTCGAGTTCCTGCGGTCACAGCTGCCCGAGAACCTGCGTCGCCGCCTGGACGTGGCCGACTTCGGCACGCCAGTGCAGACCATCTCCACCTTCCAGAGTGGCGACCGGGTGCGCATGGTTGTCACCCCCACCGGCTCGTGGGAACACAGTGCTTACCAGAGCGACAACCAGTTCGTGCTGGAAGTGCGCAAGACCACGGTCGACCCCAACAAGCTGGTGCAAGGCCCCGGCTTCCAGGGCGAGAAGCTGAGCCTGAACTTCCAGAACATCGAGGTCCGGGCACTGCTGCAGGTGATTGCCGACTTCACCAACTTCAACGTCGTCACCAGCGACAGCGTCACCGGCACCGTCACCCTGCGCCTGAAAGACGTGCCCTGGGACCAGGCGCTCGACATCATCCTGCAGGCCAAGGGTCTGGGGGTGCGAAAGAACGGCAACGTGCTGTGGATCGCACCGAAGGAAGAGCTGGCCTCGAAAGAGCAGATCGAACTCGAGTCGAAGAAAAAGGTGGCCGACCTGGAGCCGACGCGCACGCAGTCGTTCCAGTTGAACTACACCAAGGCCGAAGAGATCGCCAAGCAACTCACTGGCCAGGGTCTGAACAGCAGCAGCGGTGGCGGCAGCGGTCAGAATTCGCGCCTGCTGACGGTACGCGGCAGCGTGCTGTTCGAGCCGCGCACCAACCAGCTCTTCGTCACCGACATTCCGAGCAAGCTGGAAGAAGTGCAGTCGCTGATCACGAAGATCGACATCCCGGTGCGCCAGGTGCTGATCGAAGCCCGCATCGTCGAAGCCGACGACAGTTTCGGCCGGGCTTTGGGCATCAAGCTGGGCGCCACCGACCTGCGCGGCCTGCGCGGCGGCATCCCGGGATATAACGTGGGTGGCAACAACTACGCGGCGATTGGTGGCAACTACTCGAACGCTGGCGTAGCGACCGGGCAAACGCCGGTGACGCCCACCAGCTACATCCCGGATTCGCAGTTCGTGAATCTGCCGGCCAACACCAGCAGCTTCGGCGGTGCCAGTGCAGCGACCTTTGCACTGTCACTCTTCAGCGCCACCGCCAACCGCTTCCTGAACCTGGAACTCTCGGCATTGGAATCCGACGGCAAGGGCAACATCGTCTCCAGCCCGCGCGTTATCACCTCGGACCAAACGAAAGCGCGAATCGAGCAAGGTGAAGAGATTCCGTACCAGCAGGCCACCTCCAGCGGCGCCACGTCGGTGCAGTTCAGGAAGGCCAGCCTGCGCCTGGAAGTGACGCCGCAGATCACGCCCGAAGGCAACGTGATCCTGGACCTGGAAGTCAACAAGGACAGCCGCGGTGCCCTGACGGCGGCCGGCCCGGCCATCAACACCAAGCAGGTCAAGACCCAGGTGCTGGTGGAAAACGGTGGCACCGTGGTGCTGGGGGGTATCTTCACGCAGGACGAGCGCACCGAAATCAACAAGGTGCCGCTGCTGGGCGACATCCCGTACCTGGGGCTGCTGTTCCAGAACCGCGTGCGCAGCACCAACAAGACCGAATTGCTGATCTTCATCACGCCGAAGGTCGTCACCGACCGCACCACGGCACGCTGAAACCTATAAGACGCCTCGCCACGGCGGGCTGCCGTGGCGTCCGGAGGAACGACTGACATGAAACTGCTCAAAAGACTGTTTTCGATCACTGCGTTGCTGACACTCGCCGCTTGCGGCGGGGGCGGTGGTTCTTCCGGGACGCCAGCGTTCGGCGCCGGTGCGTCCGCGCCCTTGGGCGGCGGCGGCACCACCAGCTTCGCCGCGCTGGATCTGCAGCTGTCACAACCCGCGGTGCCCAATACTGGCGCCGAAAGCGCCACGGCCACCGTGACCGCGCTCGACGCCAACCGCGTCGCCGTGGCGGGCGTGCCGGTGACGATCTCTGCCAACAACGGCGCGATCGTGAGTCTGCAAGGCACAGCGGGCGCTGTCACCGACACCTCTGGCAAGCTGGTGGCGACGATCGGCATCGGTTCCGACCGCAGCAACCGCGACATCACGATCACGGCCACGGCCGGCAGCGTGACCGCCAGCGCGGTGCTGAAGGTGATTTCAGCGGCAACCGGCACGGCACCGACCTCCATCGAGTTGATCGCGGCCAGCACCAGCGTGGGCACCGGCGGCGACGGCGTGCTGATTCGCGCCTTCGTCAAGGACGCCAACAACAACACGATGCCGAATGCACCCGTCAGCTTCAACACCAGCAGCGGCACTTTGTCGAACGTCTCGGCCACCACCGACGCGTCGGGTGTGGCAACCGCCACGCTGTCGGCTGGCGCCAGCAAGAACAACCGCAACGCCGAGATCACCGTCACTTCCGGTACGGTGACCGAGAAGCTGACCCTGCCGATCGGCGGCACGAAGCTCACGCTGTCCGGGCCTTCTTCGCTGGTGCGCAATACCAATGCGGCTTTCGACATCACGGTTACCGACTCCAAAGGCAACGTCGTTCCGAACGTAGCCGTTACGGCGAAGAGTTCGCTGAACAACCCCGTGGTCGCCGCGCCGACCAACATCACCAACTCGAGCGGCGTGGCGCGCTTCACCTATACCGCCACCACGCCGGGTACCGACACGCTGAGCTTCACAGCGGCCGGGGTCACCGCCTCGCCGTCGATGCCACTGGTGGTAATCGGGCAGAACTTCGCCTTCCTGTCGCCGACGGCTTCGTCTACGGTGCCGGTAAACACCCAGCAAACCGTGCGGGTGCAGATCCAGGGCTATGCGCCGCTGGCCGGCATCGTCATCGACTTCGCTGCAACGGGCGGCACGTTGACATCGGTCAGCACCGGCCAGGTTGTTTCGCAGGCCGCCACCGACGGCGATGGCATCGCGTCGGTCAATGTCAGCTCGCGCTCGGCTGGCCCGGTAACGGTTCAAGCCACCGTGAGTGGCAGCAACATCAGCACCACGATTCCGTTGGTGATCGTGGCAACCGTTCCCAGCAAGCTGGTGCTCCAGGTCACACCGACCGCGCTGGCACCGAACCTGGGCACCGGCACCGCCAACCAGGCCCAGGTCATCGCCCGGCTGACGGACGCCGAAGGCAACCCTGTGCAGGGCGAGACCGTGAACTTCACGCGGGTCTCCGACCCGAGCGGCGGTAACTTGCTGCAAGCTTCGTCGGTGACCGATGCCAGCGGCCAAGCCAGCGTGGCTTACCGGTCCGGCGCTGAAAGCACGGCCAACAATGGCGTCGTACTCTCGGCGACTGCAGCCCGCTTCACCGCGGTGACGGGCACCGCGGCCCTCACCGTGAACCAGACGGCGCTATTCATTGCGCTCGGTACCGGCAACGTGATCGAGAACCTGGATCCGCAGACCTACAAAAAGGACTGGGTGGTCTACGTGACCGATTCGAATGGCGTGCCAGTCAACGGCGTGACCCTGACGATCAAAGCAATTCCTACAGCCTATCTGAC
>JALYUN010000018.1 GCA_030853725.1 Pseudomonadota bacterium
GGGCATCACGGCGTCGCCGGCCAACACCATCGAGCCTTTCGCGACGGTGGGCCCGTGGCCCCTGCCCACGCTGAACACGGCGCTGTTGCTCACATCGGGTCTGACGCTGACGATCGCGCACCATGCACTGATCGCCGGCCACCGCGCCAAGACGATCGGCTGGATGTGGCTCACGGTGCTGCTGGGCGCCAGCTTCGTTTGCGTGCAGGCCTATGAGTACCACCATGCCTACACCGAGCTGAACCTGAAACTGTCGTCGGGCATCTTCGGCTCGACCTTCTTCATGCTCACCGGCTTTCACGGCTTCCACGTTTTCATCGGCATGCTGATGCTGACATTCATCACGATACGGCTGATGAAGGGCCACTTCACGCCCGAGCGCCATTTCGGCTTCGAAGGTGCCGCTTGGTACTGGCACTTCGTCGACGTAGTCTGGCTCGGTCTGTACGTGGTCGTCTACTGGTTGTAGGGCATACCGACTTCGTCAAGACGCCGCCTCGGGCGGCGTTTTGCTGCGTTCAGGAACCGACCGGTACGCCGCCGGGTCGTATCCAGCCCATATACCAGCTCAGCAGGATGAACAGGAACAGCGCCACTGACAGCGCCACCCGCAGCGCAAGCGCGTTGGCCATTCGGCTGCGGCCCGCGCTGCTCTTGCCCTTTTTCAGCATGAAGGCGCCGGCGCCGGCCAGCGCCATCACCACCGCAACAAGCATCAGCACGATGAAGGTTTTCATCGCGACCGATTATCGGCGCCAGATGTCGGCACCGTGGCAGTGAGGCGATGAAAGGCAAGGCGCTGGTGGTGGCCATTGCCGCGTTGGCGGGGGCGCTGTTGACGGGTCGGCTCGGCTGGTGGCAACTCGACCGTGCGGCGCAGAAGGGCACGCTGGTTCAGGCCCGCGAACAGCGCGGCGCCATGCCGCCGCTGGGAGGCGCCGACCTGGCTCGCAACGCGGCAGCCATACCCGCGCAGCTGCACCGCAGCGTGCGGCTGCAGGGACGCTGGTTGTCGGCGCACACCGTCTACCTGGAAAACCGGCAGATGCTGAACCAGCCCGGCTTCTACGTGGTGACACCCCTGGCGCTGGACACGGGGGGTGATGTGCTGGTCGAGCGCGGCTGGATTCCGCGCGACCTGCTGGACCGCACCCGGATCGTGGCGCCACCACCGCCGCCCGGTCATGTGCAGGTGAATGGCCGGGTTGCCGCCCGGCCCGAGCGGTTGTATGAGTTCAAAGGCGCGGCGCCGGGCCCGATCCGTCAGAATCTGGAAATTGCCTCATTCGCGCTTGAAACCGGTTTGCCGCTGTTGCCCATCTCGGTGGTGCAACTAGACGGCCCCGGCTACCCGCCCGACGGCTTGCTGCGCCAATGGCCGCAGCCCGACGACGGCCTTCAAACGAATTACGGCTACGCGTTCCAGTGGTTCGCAATGTGCGCTCTGATCATCGGTTTGTATGTCTGGTTTCAACTCATCGCGCCGCGGCGCACCGCCCATGCCCAGCCCAGCTGAGCCCCTTGGCATGACGGTGCACGGTATGGACGCACCGGACCTGACCGACCCGGCCGAAACCGCGCGGCGCCGCACGAAGGCGGGGCGGCTGAAGATGCTGCTGGTGCTGCTGGTGTGCGCGGCGCCCGTGGTCGCGTCGTACCTGACCTATTTCGTGATCCGGCCCGACGGGCGCACCACCAACTACGGCACGTTGATCCAGCCTACGCGCAGCTTGCCGCCGCTGGTGCTGCACCAACTGGACGGCACCGCTGTGGCCGCCGACTCGCTGCACGGGCAGTGGTTACTGGTGGCGGTGGGACCTTCGCGCTGCGAAGGCGCCTGCGACAGGCGGCTCTACATGCAGCGTCAGCTGCGCGAGATGCTGGGTCGCGAATCCGGCCGGGTCGACAAACTCTGGTTCGTGACCGACGAAGCACCACTCACGCCCGCCTTGCTGGCGGCCGTCGGTGCCGGCACACCGGTGACGGTGCTGCGTGCCGAACGCGCGGCGCTGGCGCACTGGCTGGCACCGGCACCCGGTCATGCGCTGGAAGATCATCTGTACCTGGTCGACCCGATGGGTGAATGGATGATGCGCATGCCAGCCGATCCGAACCCGGCCAAAGTCAAGCGCGACCTCGACCGCCTGCTGCGGGCCTCCGCGTCCTGGGACGAACCCGGAAGATGACCCACCCCCGAAGCGCCTTTGGCGCTCCCCCTCAAGGGAGCGCCCCCCTGCGGCCCGGCAAAGCCGGTTCCGCGGCTGGCACTCGGTTGCATCGGCTTCATGCCGCACCGAAAGCGCTTGTCGCCCCGGTTGCCTGAAATGGTTTCCGCCCCGCTCGTCGACTTCTCGCCCGCGCTGCGCATGGCCATCACCGCGTTGGTAATCGCGCTGATGCCACTGTCGTGGGTTTGGCTGCGCCAGCGCGGTGCCGACCGCCGCACGCGGCTGGCCGCGCTGACAACGCTGACCTTGTTCCTCACCTTCGACCTGATCGTCTTCGGCGCCTTCACGCGGCTGTCGGACTCTGGTTTGGGCTGCCCGGACTGGCCAGGCTGTTACGGTGCGATGAGCCCGTTTCACGCCCGCACCGAGATCGACGCGGCACAGACAGCTTCGGCCTTCGGCCCGGTGACCTGGGCCAAAGCCTGGATCGAGATGATCCACCGCTACCTGGCCATGACCGTGGGCGTGCTGATCCTCGTGATCACCGCGTTTGCGTGGGCGGAGCGCAAGCGGTTGCCGTACTCGCCCTGGTGGCCGACGCTGACACTGTTGTGGGTGGTGGTGCAGGGCCTGTTCGGCAAGTACACGGTGACCTTGAAGCTCTACCCGGCCGTGGTCACCGCCCACCTGCTGGGCGGGTTGGCGCTGCTGGCATTGCTGGCGCTGCAACATGCGCATGTTCGTGCCGAAGCCTCGGCGCTACCGGCGCGCCTGCGCGGGCTGGCCTTCGCCGCGCTGGCTGCGCTGGTGGTGCAGATCGCGCTCGGCGGCTGGGTCAGCACCAACTATGCGGTGCTGGCCTGCACCGGCTTCCCGGCCTGCAATGGGCAATGGTGGCCGGCAATGGATTTCCAGACCGGCTTCACGCTGCTGCGCGAACTGGGTCGCGCCGGGCATGGTGGGCTGTTGGAGTTCGACGCGCTGGTGGCGATCCAGATGGCGCACCGTCTGTTCGCCATTGTCGCCACGCTGGCGCTGGCCACACTTTCGTGGAAGCTCTGGCGCAGTAGCGAAGGCCGCACGCATCGTTTCGGCGCCGTGCTGGCGCTGCTGTTGCTGGCGCAACTGGCTTCGGGGCTGTCGAACGTGGTGTTGGGCTGGCCGCTGGTGGCGGCGCTCGGGCATTCGGCCGGCGCAGCGGCGCTGGTGTTGACGATGGTGCTGCTGCTGGCACGCAGCACCGTGCCGCAGGCGACCCGGTTTCCGGCGCGGCAGGCGGCATCCACGCCGCCAAGGTCGCTTGCCTAGAATCGGTCGAAGCCGAACCCGCCATGGCCCAGACCCTCAGCGCACCCCGCACGCACGCGTCCCGTATCGCGCAGTTCTATGCGCTGACGAAGCCGCGCGTGGTTCAGTTGATCGTGTTCTGCGCGGTCATCGGCATGCTGCTGGCCGAACCAGGCTGGCCCGACTGGAGCCGGGTGCTGATAGCCACGGCCGGCATCTGGCTCGTGGCCAGTGCGGCAGCAGCCTTCAACTGTCTGGTCGAGCAGGAAATCGACCGTCGCATGCAGCGCACCGCCTGGCGCCCCAGCGCCAAAGGCGAGATCGCCGCGGTGCAGACGCTGTTGTTCTCTGCCGTGCTGTGCGCACTCGGCAGCGCGGTGCTTTATTGGTGGGTGAACCCGCTCACGATGTGGCTGACCTTCGCCACGTTCATCGGCTATGCCGTTATCTACACCGTGGTGTTGAAGCCGGCCACGCCGCAGAACATCGTGATCGGCGGTGCTTCCGGCGCGATGCCGCCGGTGCTGGGCTGGGCGGCGATGACCGGCGACGTCGGGGCGCAGGCGATCTGGCTGTGTCTGATCATCTTCCTGTGGACGCCGCCGCACTTCTGGGCCCTGGCGTTGTACCGCGTGGAGGACTACCGCAAGGCGGGACTGCCGATGCTGCCCATCACCCACGGCGCCGAGTTCACCCGGCTGCAGGTGCTGCTGTACACGTTGATCCTGTTTGCGGCCACGCTGCTGCCGTTCATCTTCAAGACCAGCGGGCCGATCTATCTGGCAGCGGCGCTGGTGCTGGGTGCCATGTTCACCGGCTATGCCTGGCGCCTGTGGCGTACTTACAGCGACGCGCTTGCGCGCCGCACCTTCCGCTTCTCGATCTGGCACTTGTCGCTGCTGTTTGCGGCCCTGCTGGTGGACCACTATCTGAGCCCATGGCTGTTTCCCGCTTTCTATTCCTAGCCTCCCTGGCGTTCGCGACCACGGTGGCGCTGTCTGGTTGTGGCAAGCCCACACCCACCGAGTCGTTCAAGGCGATCGACATCACCGGCGCCGAGTACGCACGCGACCTGAGCCTGCCCGACGTCGACGGAAAGATCCGCACCTTGGCAGACTGGAAGGGCAAGGTCGTGGTGGTGTTCTTCGGCTACACGCAATGCCCCGACGTCTGCCCCACCACCTTGCTGGAACTGGCGCAGGCGAGGAAAGCGCTGGGTGCGGACGGTGACCGCGTGCAGGTGGTGTTCGTCACTGTCGACCCCGAGCGCGACACGCCCGCCATCTTGAAAGCCTACGTCGCGAATTTCGGCGCCGATTTCGTCGCCTTGCGTGGCACTCCGGCCGAAACCGCGGCCACCGCCAAAGCCTTCAAAGTGTTCTACGCCAAGGTCCCGGGCGAGTCGCCGGGCAGCTATTCGATGGACCACACTGCGGGCAGCTATGTCTTCGACACCCAGGGCCGGATACGGCTCTTCACCCGCTACGGCACCGGTGCCGGGGTCGACGACCTGGTCCACGACCTGAAGATTTTGCTCGCCGACGGCTCACCGGCCTGAAATCAAAACGGCCGGCATCAGCCGGCCGTTCACGATCGAATACGCACGACTCAGGCGGTTTCCAGCGCCTTCCTCATCTTCTTCAGCGCCGCCACCTCGATTTGACGAATGCGCTCGGCGCTGACGCCATAGACAGCGGCCAGTTCGTGCAAGGTCATACCACCGGAAGCGTCGTCGTTGACCTTGAGCCAGCGCTCTTCCACCACGCGGCGGCTGCGAGCGTCCAGCACGTCCAGGGCCTGCCCAATGCCGTCGCTGGAAAGCCAGTCGCGGTGGCGCGACTCCAACTGCCGCGTCGGTTCGCTGGCTTCATCGGCCAAGTAGGCGATCGGGCCGAAGCCTTCTTCTCCGTCGTCGGTCTGCGGCTCCAGCGCCACGTCGCCGCCTGACAGCCGCATTTCCATCTCAACGACTTCCTGCGGCTTGACGTTGAGCTTCACCGCCATCGCCTGCACCTCATCGGGCGTCAGGGTGTTGCGGTGTGAATTTTCGTCGGAGGCCCGGCTCTTCGCGCTTTGCTTCATCGAGCGCAGGTTGAAAAACAACTTGCGCTGCGACTTGGTGGTGGCCAGCTTGACCATGCGCCAGTTCTTCAGCACGTACTCATGGATCTCGGCCTTGACCCAGTGCATGGCGTAGCTCACCAGTCGCACGCCCTGTTCCGGGTCGAAGCGGCGCACGGCCTTCATCAGGCCGACGTTGCCTTCCTGGATCAAGTCACCCTGCGGCAGGCCGTAGCCCAGGTATTGGCGGGAGATGGAAACCACCAGACGAAGGTGCGACAACACCATTTGCCCAGCGGCTTGCAGATCGTTGCCGTCTCGCAGCCGGCGAGCCAGGTCGCCTTCTTCGCCGGGGCTCAACATCGGCATCCGGTGCACGGCCGAAACATAGGCATCGAGGTTGCCCAGCGAGGGCACCATCGACCAGGGGTCGCGCAGCGCGAGAGCGGAAACGGGGGTCGGGGTTGTGATCGTCATGCGTCGTGTGAGTC
>JALYUN010000226.1 GCA_030853725.1 Pseudomonadota bacterium
GATTAAAAACATATCACCTCCCTTCGCACCAGCTGAGAAGCCTGCAGATTAATCCATCCGAAGGAGCGCGTGTGAAATCTTGGAGCTGCCTCGTCCTCCAAGCAGGCTGACGCTCTTTTTGGGGAACAGGTCAACAGCTTGGCCCGGCGTGTGTCGGCGAGCGCCTTGATGCGGCCGCCTTGGCATGTGACATGCCGGACCTCGGCATCGACGCGCTGGTCGCCAGGCTCAAACCGGGTGCCAGACGCGCGGTGTCGATCCTGGTCGTGCTGCTGTGCCTGCTGTACGCCAACATCGCGATCTCAATCGCGAGCAGTGTCCGAAATCGCGACCTAATTGCGCAGGGCCTCACGCGGTGCGGCCCGCCACTCAAAAGATCAATGCCTTCGGCTTGCAGCAAGAAGTTGCTTGGCTCGGCCAGTGCCTACCCAGCCTGACCGTCCGGCGGCAGGGCGAACAGTTGCGCCAGCGCAGCCGACTTGCTTCGCAGCAACCCCAGGTCGCTGCCCACTGCAACCATGTTCACCCCCTGGCCAAGATATCGATTGGCATCTGCTTCGACAGGGGCAAGGATGCCCACCGCCTTTCCCGCATGGGTCGCAGCGGCCACAACGGCAGCGATAGCGGCCTGAACCTCGGCGTGGTCGGGGCGGCCAAAGAGGCCCATGCCTGCAGCCAGGTCCGACGGGCCGATGAACAAGGCGTCCACACCGTCGACGGCGGCAATATCGCCGGCAGCGGCAACACCTGTCGGGCTCTCGATCTGCACCGCCATGGCGATTTGCTCGTTCACCCCGGTGAAGTAGTCCGCTACCGCGCCATAGCGGTTGCCTCGTTGCGCCACCGAGACTCCGCGCACACCCGCTGGCGGGTAGCGGGTCGCAGCGACGGCCGCACGCGCCTGCTCGGCTGTGTCGACGAAGGGAATGAGGAAGTTGTAAAAGCCGGCGTCCAGCAGGCGCTTGATGACGACGCAGTCATTGGCCGGCGGCCGCACGACGGGCGCGCTTGGGCTGTCCTTCAGCGCCATGAGTTGCGGTATCAGCGACAGCACGTCGTTGGGCGCGTGCTCGGCGTCGAGCAACAACCAGTCGAAACCCGCCAGGCCCACGACCTCCGCCGTGATCGGGCTGGCCAGCGACAGCCAGCACCCAATGAGCCGTTCACGTGCGAGCAAACGGCGGCGGAAATCGTTGGGGAATGCCAGGTACGCGGGTTTCATAGGCAGCGTGGCCGGTGGACAAGATGTCAGACATCCTACTACTCCGGCTTCCGTATTGAGATTCGACGATTTTGGAATCGCACTGTCATCGTGGCTTGCTGAGCAACATGTCCAGGCCGTGAGCCTGGCGCAGCGAACGCCCGCCTGCGCAGCCTAGCTGTCGACTGCAGCCGCGTCGAATCCGGCGCGCTCGGCCGAGCGCCGACGCCGCTCGCGGCTGTTCACCAGGTGCATGCGCATCTGTGACCGCGCGGCCTCGGCATCGCCCGCTGCGATCGCATCGAAGATGCCTTCGTGCTCGAGCTGCACGCGACGCAGATAACTCCAGTGCGCCGTCTGGCCACTGTCGGGCGGCTCGCTAGCCAACCGGGCGCGAGGGATGCTGCGCGGCCCCAGGGCCCCCATCAGACTGGAGAAATGTCCGTTCTGGGTGGCTCGGCCGATTTCCAGATGGAAACGGAAGTCCAGCTCCGCCGCGTCCTGTCCAGCCTCCATGGCGGCAGACACCGCGTCCAGCGCCTGGCGCATGCGCAGCAGATTTTCGGGCGTCCGCCGCTGGGCTGCCAGGCTCGCGGCCTCGCTTTCCAGCGCAATACGCAATTCGAGCACAGCGATGACGTCGCGCAGCGTCGCAACTTGATCGGCGGTGACGCGGAAGGCCAGCCCCTCGTCGTCGGCCGGCGCCAACACAAACGTGCCGATGCCATGCCGCGTGGCGACCAGCCGCTGCGCCTGCAGCATCGACAGCGCCTCACGCACGACCGTGCGACTGACGCCGAACTCGGCGCGGATCTCCGATTCCGGCGGCAGCTTGTCGCCGGGCTGCAAAACGCCCGCTCGGATGCGGTCGCCCAGCGAAGCCACCAGCACGTTGGCCAGATTCTCCTGCGGCCGCCGCTGCGTGGCGGTGTGGGCCCTTGGATCGGCGGTCTGGGTTGTGGATGCCTGCATGTTCTGCGTGGATTTTGCGGGCGGATCAGCCCAGCCTGCGGGTTTTCCCAAGTCGCTCGCCCTTGACATCGGGGCATGCATCCGTAAAAGTTTGGTTGTCTGACAACTGACGAGTTTTTCGTGCCAAGTATAGAACCTCTGATGCATTTCGACCGCGTGGGTGAGGTGCTTTGTCGTGTGGGGGAAAGCCCGCTGTGGTCGCCGGCTGAGCGGCTGCTGCACTGGGTGGACATTGAAGGCCGACGTGTGTACCGAAGCGGCCCGGCGCCTGACGAGCAAGCCTGCTGGTCCCTGCCCGAACGACCCGCCTGCCTGGCGCTGCATGCGGGCGGCGGGCTGGTCTGCGCGCTCGAGTCGTCGGTGGTGCGGCTGACGTTGCAAGCCGACGGTATGTCTTCGATGGCGGCCATGGCCGCCGTGCAGCATCCCGCGGAGGGGATGCGTTTCAACGACGGCCGTTGTGACCGCCATGGCGCCTTCTGGGTCACGTCGATGGTCATGAATATGGGCCTGGCTTCACCCTTGGGCCAACTGTTCAGATTGGGCCGGCAGGGGTTTGCGGTGGTGGACGTGCCGCCATTGGTGGTACCCAACGGCCTGGCATTCAGTCCCGACGGACGCTTTCTCTACCTTAGCGACAGCCATGCCACGGTGCGCCGCATCTGGCGTTTTGCCCACGATCCGGACGACGGGCGGTTGGGCCCTGCGGCCTTGTTCGTCGACATGAACCTGCACCCTGGCCGACCCGACGGCGCAGCGGTGGACACCGACGGCTGCTACTGGACCTGCGCCAACGATGCCGGCCTGCTGCACCGCTTCCGTCCCGACGGGCGACTTGATCGTTCCATTGCGGTGCCCATGATGAAGCCGTCGATGTGCGCCTTCGGGGGGGCACACCTCGATGAGCTCTACATCACGAGCATCCGCCCCCAGCAACCCGATCTGGCCGATGCGGTCTGGGCAGGCGCCACCGTGGTGTGCAAGCCTGGCCAGCAGGGCCTGCCCGAGCACCCCTGGGGCGTGCCTGCCGCGGGCACTTGAATCCATGAACGCCTTCGACACGGCAGCACTTGATGCGACCGACCCGGCCCACAACCACTGACACTGACACTGACGGAGACACGGAAATGCGCCACCCACTGCCCCTCACTTCAACCCGCCATGCGCCCAGACTGCGCCGCTCGCCGCTGGCGCTGGCTGCTTCGCTTTGCGTGCTCAGCGCCGGTGCGTTGGCGCAGCCCGCCCCGGCGGCGGCAGCCGCGTCGGCGCCCGTGCCTGGCACCACGACGCTGACCATCACTGGCATCCGCGCGTCGTTGGAGCAGGCGGCCGAGGTCAAGCGCAACGCCCCGCAGGTGATGGACGTGATCAGCGCCACCGACATCGGAAAGCTGCCCGACGACAACGTCGCCGACGCCCTGCAGCGCGTCACCGGCGTGCAGGTGACGCGCGTCTTCGGCGAGGGCCAGTCGGTGTCCGTGCGCGGCCTGCCTCTGGTCCGCGTGGAGGTGGACGGCCGCACACTGCTCGGTTATTCGGCGCGCCTGTCGCCGCCAGAAAACGAGCAGCTGGGCCGCAATTCCGGCCTCGACACTGTGCCCTCTGGCCTGTTCGGCCGCATCGAGGTGCGCAAGTCGCCGATCGCGTCGCAGGTTGAAGGCGGCCTGTCGGGCAGCATCAACCTGGTCACGCCCAAGCCGCTGGACTTCAAGAAATTCACCGCTTCGGCACGGCTGCAGGGCACATATTCCGAAGGCGCCAAGAAGTTTGAGCCCGCCGCGCAGGGCTTCGTTGCGCAGCAGTTCGACGACAACCGCATCGGCGCGCTGCTGGCGGTGGATTACACGCAACGCACCACGCTGACGCAGGCCTTCGAGCGCAACAACTTTTTCACCCGCACGCGCATCGGCACCGGCACCGCACCGGGCACCAGTGCCGACCTGAACGCCGACGGCCAGCCCGATGTCAGCGGCGACCGGCTGCACTACGAACAGTTCGTCGTCGACCGCTCGCGCTTCGGCGTCAACGGCGGTCTGCAGTGGCGGCCAACTCCCAACTTCGACATCCTGCTGGAAGGCATCTATTCGACGCTGAAGACCCAGCGCGAGCAGGACTTCATGGCATGGCGCTACATCAACAAGGCCATCACCAACCCCAGCTTCCAGGACAACTTCATCGTGGCCGGCACCTCTACCGGCACGCTGCAGCAGGCCGGCCTGTACCGCGCCGAGCCCACCGTGAGCCAGCTGTATGCGCTAAGCACAAGTTGGAAGCCAGGGCTCTTCACCGTCAACACCGACCTCAGCGCCAGCAGAGGCACGCTGGACCAGGTGATTCGCCAGATCACGCTCGACTCGGTCAACCGCAACATCCCCGGCACCTTCGATTACCGCGCCGGTGTGGTGCCGAGCCTGGACCTGGGCAGCTTCGACGTCGCGGCGCCGGCCAACTACAACATCTCACAGATCCGGGCCAACCGCCTGCTGGCCAGCATGGACGAGAAGGTCGCCAAGGTGGACGTGAGCTATAGCTTCGTCGAAGGCTTCCTCAAGAGCATCGGCGCCGGCCTGCGCTACCGTGAACTGGACGCCAAATCCGAAGCCTTCCGAAGCCAAGTCGTCCCCACCCGGGCCGAAGCGCTGCCCTATGTAAGCGCGATCGATGCTGCCAACTTTCTGAACGGTATCCCAGGCAACTTCCCGCGCGGCTTCCTGACCACCCTGCACGACCTCGACTACTTGCTGCAGCGCGCCACGGGCGGCGGGCCGCTGGACCGCAACGCCGCACGCGACTACGACCTGACCGAAAAGGCGCTGGCCGCCTATGTGATGGCCGACTTTGACGGCAGCATCGCCGGCCTGCCGGTGCAGGCCAATGTGGGCCTGCGTAGCGTCCGAACCGACTTCAAGGTGACGACGCTGGCGCAGGGCACGGATCCGGTGCTGGACACCAATAAGTACAACAACCTGCTGCCCAGCGCCAACATCGTCTTCCATCTTTCGCGCGACTTTCTGGTGCGGGCCGCAGCGGCGCGCACCTTGCAGCAGGCCGGCATCGCCGAGTTGGCGCCGTCGCTGTTCGTGAACTTCACCAACCGCAGCGCCACCGGCGGCAACGCCACGCTGACGCCCACGCTGTCGAACAACTTCGATCTGTCGTTCGAGCTGTACGGCGGCCGCAGCGCTTTGATCTCGGGCGCGGTGTTCTACAAGGAGGTGAAGGACGTGGTGGCCGACAACACCGTGCTGCAGACGTTTGCCGGGTTCGAGGACTTGGGGCCGATCCCGTACACCCGCCCGTCCAACGTCGGCAGCGCCAAGGTCAAGGGGCTGGAGTTCGGCATCCAGCGCTTTTTCGACTTTTTGCCGACCCCGTTCGACGGCCTGGGCATCATCGCCAACTACACCTACTCCGACGCCAAAGGCGACGGTGGCATCCCGCTGGTGGGCGTCTCCAAGCACAGCTACAACCTGATCGCGCTCTACGAGAAGGGGCCGCTGTCGGCCCGCGTGGCCTACAACAATCGCGACAAGGCGGCCTTTTCGTTCACGCAGGGCCGCCCCGACTATGTCGACAAGCGGTCGCAGCTGGATGTGCAGATCGGCTGGGACATCCGCAAGGACCTGTCGCTGCAGTTCCAGGCGCAGAACCTGGACCCCAAAAAGTCGGCCACGGTGGAGTACAGCAACATCGGGCCGGTGGCGCTGAACAGCTACGCTTTGTCCGAGCGGCGCTATTCGATCGGGTTGCGCGCCAAGTTCTGATCCACCCCTGCAGCGGGGAGCAGCGCAGATCGCCACTGCGGCGGCGGCTATGCTCGTGGCCATGCCCGCGCACCGTGCTCCCAGGCCCGCCGCCGCCCTGCCCGGCGACAGGCTGGCGCAGCGACTGACCATCCGCGACGTGGCCGCCCTGGCGCAGGTGTCGGTGGCCACGGTCTCGCGCTATGTCAACGGCAAGCAGCGCTTTACCGCCGAGGTGGAACGGCGCATGGCCGATGCCATCGCGGGCACGGGCTATCACGCGCACCCCGTGGCGCGCAGCATGTCCACCGGGCGCTCTGGCGCCGTGGCCGCCCTGGTGGCCGGTGTGGGCAGCCCGCAGGCCGCGGCACTCGTCAAGGGCATGTGCCGCGTAGCCCTGGCCGAGGGCCAGGACCTGATCTGCGTCGACCCACTGAACGGCGATTCG
>JALYUN010000236.1 GCA_030853725.1 Pseudomonadota bacterium
TACCTGCGCCGCCACACGATTCAACGCCGGGCTCAACTCGCGCAGCACCCGTTGAAGTCGTCCAAGGCCGACCGTCACATCGGTGAAGCTGCACAGGTCGTCGTCCCACAGGCTACCCAGATAGCGCGCCGTTGGAGCCAGCAGGCCGACGAAGATCTGCTCGATAGCGACACCGCGCGCGCGCAGCGCCGCGATGCTGGCCAAGGCCGTGTCCTCTTCCTGCGACAAGACGATTTTGGCGAAATGGGCGACCTCTTCTTGGCTGACCGTGGCAGCCGAAGTTGCGACTTGCACCGGTGGCGTGATCGATATCGGCGCTTCAACACTCTGACAGTGGGCCAGCATCAGTCGCGGGATAATTTCGAATTCGATCGTGCGCGCCAGTTGCAACATGCGGGTGTCGTTGGCGGCCACTTCCGGCCTGAACCCCGGCAACTCGGCTTCGCAGTCCTGTGGTGGCGCTCCTCTGGAGCCGACTTCCCTGGTCGAGAAGCCCTGCGGCAAGCTTTCCATCGACGATCTCCTCGTTGGGTTGAGCGTGGTACCCGGTGCCTTCATCAGCCAGGGGTGTCAGACGACACCTACCGGATCAGTAGGACTTCGAGCGTTGGCCGCGTTCTACTGCCCGCGCGGAAAGTCGTCAATTGGGAGTGAACGCAATCACCCCTTCGCAGCTCCGGCAGCCAGGAACGAAATCCCACACGACTTATAAGGTGTCAACTAAACATTACGTCACTCTGGATTGACAACCCGCGCGCTGCGATCTAGATTCATCGCCAACAGCGGGCCGGAGAAGTCGATGCAAGGTGCTGGCACAGTGGGCAAGAAAGCGGCCGGATCGAATCGGCCGCTCTATACGGAGCAGGAACGCGCGCGTCGCGACGCCACGGTCTGGACCCTGGTGCAAGGCGTCCTGGCGCCGGTGCAGTTCGTCGTTTTCCTGATCAGCCTGGTGCTGGTGCTGCGCTACCTGCTGAGCGGTGCGGGCCACGACGCCGCGGTCGCGTCGGTGGTCCTCAAGACGTTGACGCTGTACGCCATCATGGTGACCGGCTGTATCTGGGAAAAAGTAGTCTTCGGCCGCTACCTGTTCGCGCCGGCTTTCTACTGGGAAGACGTGTTCAGCATGCTGGTGCTGTCGTTGCACACGGCCTACCTGCTGGCACTCTTCACCGGCGCGCTCGACCCGCGGCCACTGATGTTCCTGGCGCTGGCGGCCTACGCCACGTACGTCATCAACGCGACGCAGTTCATCTTGAAGCTGCGGGCAGCGCGGCTCGGTCAGGCCGCGCTCAGCCGGCCAATCGATGCAACGGGTTTGACGGCATGAGTGCAGCGCACGTGATCCCGATCCACAGCCCGCCTGCATCCGGCTGCAGCGACGCCCCGGTACTGCGCGAACGGGGCCAGCGCGAGGTGTTCTGCGGTCTGACCGGCATCATCTGGCTGCATCGCAAAATTCAAGATGCGTTCTTTCTAGTCGTCGGCTCGCGCACTTGTGCGCACTTGATCCAGTCGGCAGCGGGCGTGATGATCTTTGCCGAGCCGCGCTTTGCCACTGCCATCATCGACGAGCGCGACCTGGCTGGTCTGGCCGATGTGCATACCGAACTCGACCGGGTCGTGACCCGGCTGCTGCAACGTCGGCCCGAGATCAAGCTGCTGTTTCTGGTGGGCTCCTGCCCTTCGGAAGTCATCAAGCTCGACCTGTCGCGCGCCGCGGCACGGTTGTCGCAACGCACGGCGCCGGCGGTGCGCGTGCTGAGCTATTCGGGCAGCGGTATCGAAACTACCTTTACCCAAGGTGAAGACGCCTGCCTGGCAGCGCTGGTGCCGACACTGCCTGCGGCCGAACCCGATGCCGTGCCGACGCTGATGGTCGTGGGCAGCCTGGCCGACGTGGTCGAAGACCAGTTCGCGCGGCTGTTCGCGCAAATGGGCATCGCCGATGTGCGCTTCTTTCCGCCGCGTCACGCGGGCGATATGCCGGCTGTCGGACCGAACACCCGGTTCCTTTTGGCGCAGCCATTCCTGGCCGAAACGGCGCGCAACCTGGAAGCACGCGGCGCCGAGCGGTTGGCGGCGCCCTTCCCACTCGGTGTCGAGGGCACGACGCTGTGGTTGCAGGCGGCGGCGCGTGCTTTCCGGATTGCATCCGATCGGTTCGAAACTTGCATCGCTCCGGCCCGCGAGCGCGCCCGCATCGCACTGGCACGCCAGCGCACAGCCTTGGCGGGTAAGCGCGTGTTCTTCTTTCCCGATTCGCAACTCGAGATTCCGATCGCGCGCTTCCTGGCCCGCGAGCTCGGCATGGCGCTGGTCGAGGTCGGCACGCCCTACCTG
>JALYUN010000039.1 GCA_030853725.1 Pseudomonadota bacterium
AGTTCGCGCGGGCGCACCTGGCGCAACGCGGTGCGGGCGCTGATGCGCTCTACATCGCTGAGGTCGCGCAGCGCGTCACGCAGCGCGTTGCAACCGTGGTCGATCAGCCGCGTGACGGCATCGTGGCGTTCGCTCGCATGGCCGCGTTCGCGCAGCGGGTGCGTCAACCAGTGGCGCAGCAGCCGGCTGCCCATGCCGGTCTTGCAGGTGTCCAGCAACGACAGCAGGGTCGGGCTGCTGTCGCCGCGCAGTGTGGTGGTCAACTCCAGATTGCGCAGCGTGGCCGGCGGCAGCAGCAACAGGTCGCTGCTGCGTTCGACCTGCAGGCTGCGCACGTGGGTCAGCCCTTCGCCAGGGCCGCGGCCCTGGGTGTGCTCGGCATAGCTCAGCAACGCGGCCGCGGCGGCATGCGCCGCCGGCAGGTCCTGCGCGTCGAAGCCCGCCAGGCTGGCCACCTGCAACTGCCCGCACAGCTTGCGCAAGCCCAGTGCGGAATCGAATTGCCAGGCGGGCCGGGCGGTTCGGGCGGCGCGAGCTTGTGCCACGGCTTCGGGCAACACGCTGCCATCGTGCAGCAACTCGGCTGCGTCAAGCCGCGCCAACCAGCCGGGCAATTCGGCTTCGGTGCATTGCGTCAGACCCAACTGGCCACTGGCCAGGCCGAGCCATGCCAGGCCCCAGGTGTTGCGCGCCTTGTGCACCGCCAGCAGCAGGGTGTCGATGCGTTCGGCCAGCAATTCACTGTCGGTCACGGTGCCCGGCGTCACCACCCTCACCACCTTGCGTTCGACCGGGCCCTTGCTCGCCTTTGCCAAGGCCACATCGCCGACCTGTTCGGCCACCGCCACCGCTTCGCCCAGCTTGATCAGCCGCGCCAGATAGGTTTCCACCGAATGCACCGGCACGCCGGCCATCACTACGGGCTCGCCGGCGCTCTTACCGCGGCTGGTGAGGGTGATGTCCAGCAGCCGGTTGGCCTTGCGCGCGTCGTCCCAGAACAGCTCGTAGAAATCGCCCATGCGATAAAACACGAGCGTGTCCGGGAAGTCGGCCTTGATCGCCAGGTACTGCGCCATCATCGGGGTGTGATTCGCGAGATCCTCGGCATCACCAGTCACTTCGGGATTGGTCTTTTTTGTCAACGGCTAGGCTCTTTCTGGTGGGTTCGGTTTGCCGTCATCCGGCCCCATTCATCGCGGCGGATAGGGGACTGTTGGGGGACGGTCATGCGCACTGACGATTTTCTTGGAGTTCCAGTCCCCGCTGGCACGAAGAGCGAAGTCGATCCCGGTTGAGCTGAGCACGAACCCGAACCTCATCAAGCGGCTTCGCCTCAACAAACGACCCGTTGGCCCGAATGCCCACGGCAAACTCATTTTCTAGCCAAACCCGACCTCCAAACCGTACAGCGTTCAAGACTCATTCCGGGCAGCGCCGCCGGGGTTCGGAGTGAAGGACGCCGGCAAGACGACCTATATCTTCCGGCGCAAGGTGCGCGGCATGTCGATCAGGTGGATCGTCGGCAACGTCGCGGATCTCCGCGAGATTGCACTCGCCCGTAAGAAGGCGTCGCTCGCGCTCTGGATGGTCGACAGTGGCTTGAATCCAAGTGACACAGCCCGCTGGGGTCAAGTACGACGCTGGCTACGTCTCTCGATGCGGCCTGGGGCAAGCGGAGCATCAACGATGCCGCGACGGGCGTTCGCAAATCCGTGTTGAAGCCGCGATTGCGAGGCTGCGGCGCCATGACCTGTGACGATCGTTCGGAGCCATGAGGAGGTCGCTGGGTGTCGACGACGGCATCCAGCGGCGGTTCTTCAATCACGCCAGCGTTGACGCCAGGGACAACTGCACCGAGGCTGAACGGGCGCTGTTGAGGTCAGAGACCGCACGAATCGTGCAGGCGATCTTGGGGACCGCACCGAGCGTCTACAACGCCTTGAAGCCTCTTTGCTGGCCACCACGCCAGCGTCGGCTAAATGTCCGGTTTCGTGTTGTAAATGCCGGCGGTGGCGCGGCCCGACTTGCGAGAGACTTGCGTGCATCAGCCCGTCTGCATCGCCAGATAAATGGTGTAACCAACCAGCCTTGCAGGCAACTGGGCCACAACCGCAGCGACAACACAGGCCGTGAATCCCGAAGCTCTCTTCTACCCGCCGGCAGCCGGCGAACACGCACTCCTGGGCCTGCCCCACATCATGGAGCTGGCCTTTCGTGGCGTCGATCTGAACCCCTTGCGCCAGCAGCTGCTCGAGCGGGCACAGCGCCAGCCCGGTAACGCCAATGCGCTGATGGACCTGTCGACCGTGATGGGGGTGTGCTTCCACGAAGATCTGGCCCGGCAACTGCAAGGCGAGGCGTTGGCGGTCTCGCGGACCTACACGCTGGCCGCCAGCGCCAGCCCGCGGCTGCGCGTGTTGGCGCTGATGACGCCCGGCTCGCTGATGGCCAACATTCCGATTGAATTCCTGCTGCAAGGCTCTGACATCAGCCTCGACATGCTCTACCTGACCATGCCGCTGACTCCTGGCGTCCTGGATTTTCCCCCACACGATGTGGTCTGCATGGCGGTCTGCGAAGCGCCGGCAGCGCAGCCGCTGCTGCAGACGCTGGCGGCGCGCCGATCCGAAATTCATCAGCCGATGCTGAACGACCCACTGCGGGTGCTAGACCTTGCGCGCGAAATCCTGTGGCGACTGCTGCACGACTCCCCGGGCTGCCTGGTGCCATCTTCCGAGCGCGTGAACCGAGCGGCGCTGCTGCTGCTGGCCGACGGCGCCGACCTGGGCGCGGTGCTGCCCGGTGGTACCTGGCCGATCATCTGTCGCCCCTTGGGTAGCCATGCCGGCCACGGCTTGGTGCGCCTGGCAAAGCGGGAGGACCTGCGCACGCACCTGGACGGCACACAAGGCGAGGACTTCGTGATCTCGTCCTTCATCGCCTACGCCAGCCCCGACGGTCAGTACCGCAAGATGCGGATCGCCGTTATCGGCGGCAAGCCCTACCCGGTGCACATGGTGCTGTCAACGCGCTGGCTGGTCCACTACCTGAACGGTGACATGCTCGACCAGCCCGACAACCGCGCCGCGGAACGGGCCTTCTTCGAACGCTTCGACACCGACTTCATGCAGCGCCATGCGGCGGCGCTGGCAGTGATCGACGAGCGCCTGGGACTGGACTACTACAGCATCGATTGCGCCGAGAGCCAAGACGGGCGCTTGCTGGTCTTTGAATGCGATATCGGCGGCGTGGTGCACGCGATGGACCCGCCGGACGACTTCGACTACAAGCGCAAGCCGATGCTGCGGCTGTTCGAAGCCTTCCGCGAACTGTTGCTGCGCGCGGCGCGAGACCCCGGCTGCTTGAAGCCCCGCAGCCCCGGATGCGCTGATTCACCCTAAGCCTTCGGGTTCAGGGTGTGAAAAATTCACGCCCTGGGATGCCTGTTTCCCGGTCGCCGCCGTGTCGAGCTCAAGCTTCGATCGAGTTTGCTCGATAGGCATGGCTATGTGGCGGGCTTCCTGCCGCAAACGCAGGCAGACAGACAGCATGATTTCGGCCTTCAACTCCAGTCTCTCGACAGTCCGCAGCAAAGGCGGCAACAGCGAAACCGCGCTCGCGGAATTGAGCAAACAGTTCAGGACGCTGCAGCAGCAGCTCGTGCACTCGCAAGATGCGGGCAGCGTGTCGCCCGCAAGCACTGGCGTTGCCGCGCTCTCACGCGAGATCGTCACGGTGCAGGCGCAGATCGAACGCGTGATATTGGCAGCGCAGTTGTCCAAGCTTCAGTCCGCCAACGAGACCGGTGCCGGCGACAGCAGCAACGCCACGATGGACCCCGGCAAGAAGGAAGAGCCCGGCACGGTCATCAAGCCAGCCATGGCGGCCCATGACAGAGCCGCCGCAAGTTCCGTGTCTACCGGCAAGCACGACGACCCAGCGGTGCGGCGCTCGGCAGCGCAGTCCTACCATTTGCAGAAGCCTCAGGGCAGCTACGTGGACGCCAAGGCCTGACCCGCGCGGCAAGCACAATTGGCCTATGGCGCCGCAAATGCGGGCTTGGTAGGGACCGACGGTGGTGAACACTCGGCTGCGGAAGCGCCGGCTGTTCCGGTGCCACGGTTCGAATCAGCGAACCACTGAAGCTCCGATGTTCTCCGTCGTACACCCGAACAGCACCCCCGTGACCCGTACCGGGCGCCAGAATGCCGGGTTCACGCCTTCGATGTTGTCGCAGCAACTGATGGAAGGCGTCGACCAGCGCGGCCATGAACGCAACGCACTGCTGCCACTGGCTATCGACAGTGCCGGCGTTTTTTTGCAATGGGCTGGTCGACATCGCCGAAGTCGGGATCGGTTGCCAGTTGGCCGCTGCTGGACTGGACCATGCCTCCGGCTGCCTGGTGGACGCGCCATTGCCACTGCGCGGCGAAGTCGCGACGCTGCGCATGCGCGACGCGTACGGTCACGACTCGCTGCGGCGATCCGTTGGCAGCTGGCCAGTGGCTGACTCGGCGGCGCGTCTGGCCGGCCGACTCGTCCTGGATGACGAGCGCCCCAGCGCCATCGTCTACGACTTGGCGCGGCTCGAGGCTCGTGCGATGGAGCTGCGCACCGCACTGCCCGGCTTCCAGCATTGCCTGGCGCTGAAGGCATCGCCTTACGCGGCGATCCTGCAACGGTATGCGGGTTGGGGCTTCGGTTTCGAGGCCGCTTCCTTCACCGAAGGTCTGGTCGCGCACCACGCCGCCCCCGGCGCAACCGTGCTTTTCGATTCGCCGGCCAAGTCGCGAACCGAAATCGCTCGCGCGCAAGCGCTGGGTTGGCTTCTGAGTGCCAACAGCTTGCAAGAGCTCGAACGCATGGACGCACCATGCGCGCTGCGCATCAACACGCTCGTGGGTGCCGGGCGCATCGCCCACACCAGCGTTTGCGACGCACGCAGCCGCTTCGGCGTGCGGCTTGACGAACTGCCCGATGACCTGCGCTGCGAAGGCTGGCACGCCCATGTCGGATCGCAGGGCGGCACCATCGATCAATTGGTCATGTCGGCGCGACGCCTTGTCGATTTGGCGCAGCGCAGGCCCGGAACGCGCTGGATCAATCTCGGCGGCGGTATGCCGGTCGAGGCCGACTACGGCAGCTACGGCCGTGCCTTGCGTGCCGCCGTGCCGGAACTCTTCGAGGGCCACTGGACCGTCTACACCGAGATGGGCCGCTCGCTGCTGGGCGGCTGCGCGCGTGCGTACTCGCGCGTGGAGTACGCCCATCACGGCGTGGCCACCATTCATCTGGGAGCCGACTTCCTGCTGCGCCGCGTCTACCGGCCGCAAGACTGGGACTGTCCGATGCGCGCGCTGTCGCCCGACTTCGCCCCGCGCACGGGCTTGCGGCAGCTACAGACGATCGCCGGCCCGCTGTGTTTTGCCGGCGACCTTCTGGGCGAGATCGATGCCCCGACCATTGCCGAAGGCGACATCGTGGAGATCGGTCTGGCCGGTGCGTACACGCTGTCGATGTGGAGCCGCCATTGCAGCCGCCGCATGCCGCCTGTGTATGGACTGGATGCCGCGGACGATCTGCAGTTGATCAGCGCTGGCGAATCCGAGGCCGACTTGCTGCGACTGTGGCGGGTTGGTGGCGTCGCGTAGAGCCAAGTTCAAAGCTATCAACGGCCAAGAGGCACATCGCGGTTGTTGACCGTGGGGGGTGTCGGCGGTGGGCAAGGACAGTGGCGAGCGCATCGAGCCGAAGGGGGTAGGCGACGCACGCACCAGGGAGGAGGATTACCGGGGGACCAGTGTCTGGCGTCACCGACCCCTTTAGAGTCGAGCCGATGAGGTTTGAAATCTGCGCAGCCGTATTCGGTCCCGATCGTCAACAGCGCGACCGCGTGATCGCACTGCTCGGTTCCGGCGTCGTTGACGGAGCAGCGGGCATGATCCCGTCGCAAGGCGTGTGCGTCGTGCTGGTGGACCGGCCGCAGGGAGCGCCTGACGACTTCGAGCGCATCGTCTGCCTGCGCCGTGAACACCCGCGCTGCTTGATCGTGGCGGTGATTACCTGCGGGCCGCAGCAGGCGCGAAGCCCGCAGCACGCGCGGGCGTACCGCAGCGGCGCCGACCTGTGCCTGACCGGACCGGCAGACGGCGACGAACTGGCGGCGGCAGTCGCCGCGCTGGAGCGGCGCCGGGTCGCCAGCTCGCCCGAAGCGGGCTGTGCGGTCGGCGCGGTTCACGCCAACGGCGCGTCAACGGTTGCGCCAGAACCGGTCGGTATCACGCTGAACCTCCAACGCCTGCGCCTGGTCGGCAACGGCGGGGAAGTCACATTGACCCCCGACGAAGCCACGCTGTTGCGGGCCTTGGCGCAAGCGCCGGGGCTTCATCTGGGTCTGACGATGCTGGTGGAGCAACTGGGCCAGGACCTGCACAGCCTGAGCAAAGCCAGCCTGGAGGTACGCATCGTGCGCATTCGCAAGAAGCTGCTGCAGGCCGGGGCCGTGACGCCGGTGATCCAGGCTGTGCGCGGGCAGGGCTACCGCTTGTGCCAGCCGCTGACCGTGGCACCCGGCTGACACACCGCCGCCGAAGCGCCCGAAAAGCAGCACTGAAGGGGGGCTGTTAGGGATCGGTAGGGAACGCTGCTTCCCGCCGAACAGACTCCGCCCGGATGAAACCGAAAGCGGAGAACCCAGCGTGCTTCAACGACTGATAGCCACAGGTGTCGGCCGTTGGCTGCGTAGCTTGCTCGGCCTTTGCTTGCTGCTGTGCGGCTTACCGCTGGCCGCACTGGCACAGACGCTGCCGCAGCAACCCCCGGTCGACGCCGGCCGCCTGCTGCAAGAGCAGCGCCGGCTGGAGCAACTGCGTGAAGAGCCGGCTGCGCCGAGCGCGGTGCCGCTGACGACTCGGCCTGCTGCCGTCGCACCGGCTCAGGCTCGGCTGGCGCCCGCTGCATTGGAGTTCAACGTGCGCCAGTTCGTGCTGAGCGGTACCACCGCGGTCGACACCGACGCGCTGCAGGCGGTGCTGGCCCCGTATCTGAACCGCCCGCTGACCCTGGCCGATCTGCGTAAAGCCACTGGCGCGCTGGAGCAACGCATCTTGCAAGCCGGCTTTCTGGCGCAGGCCACGCTGCCGCCACAAGACGTGACCGAAGGCGTGGTGCGCATCGATCTGGCCGAAGCCCGCTTCGGCGCGGTGCAGCGAGCCGAGCGCGCCGATGCCGGCGACCCGATTGCCCCCCGGCTTGCTGCACAGGCGCAGGGACTGGTGGCTGCACAGCTCGTACCCGGTGAGCCACTGAACCTGCAGACCCTGCAAAGCGCACTCTTGCTGGCCGACGACCTGCCCGGCGTCAGCGTGGCCGGCAGCCTGCAAGCCGGCACGATCCCCGGCAGCACCGACGTGTTGCTGCAACTGGCGCCGACCCCACGGGTGCGTACCGAACTGGTGGCCGACAACGCCGCCAATCGCGCGACGGGTGAAGAACGTCTGAGCGTCATCATCACCCTGGACAGCGCACTCGGCCTGGGTGACCGCAGCGAAGGCCTGCTCAGCACCACCCGCGGCACGCAGTACGGGCGCGCCGCCTTCAGCCTGCCGGTGGGCAACCGCGGTCTGCGCCTGGGTGCGCACGGCAGCCTGCTGCAGTACCGCGTGCTGGAAAACCGCAACACCACACCCGGCCTGGCACCGGATGGCGATGGGTCGACGATCGGCCTGGATGGTCAAGCCCCGCTCGTGCGCAGCGCCACCGCGCGCTGGGACGCCCGCTTCGGCATGGAGCACACACGCCAGCGCAACCGCGACGACACTGTCACGCTCGGCAACCGCGACACCACCAGCCGGTCGCGCACCACCGTGTGGAACCTGGGCCTGGCGGGGCAGCGCGTGGACCACATCGGCCGCGGCGGCGTGAGCCAGGCCAGCGCCCAGATCAGCGCCGGCAAGCTCAGCCTGAAGGGTTCGCCCCAGACCCTGCTGCAAGGCGACGCCCGCACCGCAGACACCGCGGGCCGCTACGCCAAGCTGCGCTTCAGTCTGGCGCGCCTGCAATCGATCACCGCTTCGTTGTCGTTGCAAGCCAGCTTGACCGGGCAACTCGCCAGCAAGAACCTGGATCCGTCCGAGAAGTTTTACCTGGGCGGTGTCGGCGCCGTGAATGCCTATCCGAGCGGTGAAGCCGGTGGCAGCAGCGGCGCCGTCCTCAACCTGGAACTGCGCCAGCAACTGGGTGCGCACTGGCAGGTGTCGGGCCTGCTGGACGTGGGTCATGTGCAGCAGTTTCAAAACAACACCCGCGCCGACGGTGGCGGCCCGCTGGTGGCAAACAACGGCGTCACGCTGAAAGGCGTTGGCGCCAGCCTGAACTGGCAGCCGACTGCAGGGGTGCAGGTGAAAGCGACTTACGCCCACCGCATCGGCAGCAACCCGCTGGCCACCGCCGCCGGCACCGACACCGACGGTAGCCATCACAAGCACCGCGTCTGGCTCAGCGCCAGCCTTGCTTTCTAGAAGCACCAGCCGATAACAGCACCGTGATGAACCTTTTTCAGAGCACTGCCGTTCGCGTCTTGTCGTGGTTGAAGTGCGCGCGGCCCCGCCGCGGTGCCGACCTGTTGCTGCTGGCGCTGGCTGCCGTGTGGCCAGGCCTGCGCGCGCACGCGCAAACGGCGCCCCCGACACCGACCACCTTGCCGCAAGGCGGGCAGGTGGTGCAAGGGCAGGCGGCCTTGCTCACGGCGGGCACGCCGAGTGCACCAGTGTTGAACATCGACCAAAGTACGCAGCGCGCAGTGATCGACTGGCAGCGCTTCGACCTGGGCGCTGCGGCCAGCATTCATTTCAACCAACCGAATGCGCAGTCGGCCACCTTGAACCGTGTCGACAGCATCGACGCCAGCCGCATCCAGGGGCGCATCACCGCGCCGGGGCAGGTGACTTTGATCAATCCGGCCGGCGTCTATTTCGGTCGCGACGCGGTACTGGATGTGGGCGCACTCACTGCCACCACGCTGCGCCAGACGAATGCTGACTTCATGGCCGGTAGATCGAGTTTCACGCGCAATGGCGCCAACAGCCAGAACGGCGCCGTGGTCAACGAAGGCGCGCTGCGTGCGGGCCTGGGCGGCTACATCGCGCTGCTGGCACCCGAGGTCCGCAACCTGGGTCTGATCGTGGCGCAGCAGGGCGCGGTGGTGATGGCCGCAGGCGACGCAATCAAGCTCGAATTCGACCCCGCCAGCAAGCTGGCCAGCATCACGGTGTCTCCGTCGACGGTGGCCGCGCTGGTGGAGAACCGCTCTGCCGTGCAGGCGCCGGGCGGGCTGATCATCCTGAGCGCCGTGGCAGTGCAGAGCCTCACGGGTCGCATCGTCAACAGCGGCCGCATCGACGCCAGCAGCGTGGTCAGCCGCGGCGGGCGCATCCTGCTGGAAGGTGACGACATCGCGTTGCAGGGCACGAGCCGCATCGACGCCAGCGGCGCCACCGGCGGTGGCACGGTCGCAGTGGGCGGTGAGTGGCAGGGCGGCGGCACGCTGCACCAGGCCACGAATGTGACGATGGATGCGGCATCCGCCGTAGACGCCAGCGCCACTACGCAAGGCGAAGGCGGCACGGTGGTGCTGTGGAGCGATGTGCGCAACCCGGCCAGCGTGACGAAGGCGGCGGGCTCGATCACCGCGCGTGGCGGGGCCGAGGGCGGCCACGGCGGGCAGGTCGAAACCTCGGGCCATACCGTGCAGACCGATGGCCTGCGTGTCAACGCCGGCGCACCGCGAGGCCAGGGCGGCTTGTGGCTGATCGACCCGGCCGACAGCGTCATCACCCAGCCGGTGGCCGATGGCTATGCGTCGACCCTGAACGGTGGCACCGATGTCATCAACAGCGTCAGCGGCAACATCACTTGGAACCCCGGTGTGTCGCTCAACAAGACGGCAGGCGGCAACCGCACGCTGTCGCTGCGCACCGCCAACAACGGCAACATCCTGCTGGACGGTGCCAGCATCGGCTCGACTTCCGGCGCATTGAACCTGGTGCTGTGGAGCCGCTACAACGATACCGGCGGCGCGGGTACGGTGAGCATCAAGGGCGGTTCCAACATCACCACCAACAGCGGCCACCTGTGGATCGGCGGCGGCGATGCAGGCAGCGTGTTCAACGGCCTGGCGGTGGGCGACGGCACCGCCGCCACGTACACCATCGACAAGCAAGGCGTCTACATCGGCAGCGCCACCATAAATACTGGGGCGGGTTCGGTGTCGCTGAACGGTCTGAGTTACTCCACCGGCACCAACAATGGCACCTTCAATTACGGCGTGTTGCTCGACACCGGGACCAGCTTGTCCACCAGCAGCGGCAACGTTGCCATCAATGGACAGTTAAGGGGCACCTACGTCAACGGCGCCGGCGTCTGGATCGGCAGCCCCTTCGGTGCCTCGTCGGCGGGCAACGTGTCGGTCAGCACCGGCAGCGGCAGTCTCACGGTCACCGGCAACGGACAAGACCAGAGCGGAAGCGGCACTGGCTGGCGCCATGCCGTGATGTTGATGTCGACCCAGGCCGGCAACGTGGTCACGCTGCGCAGTGGCAGTGGCGCCATCACGCTGAACGGCGCCGGCGCCTTCGGCACTGGCAGCAACGACTACACCAACGACAGCTCGGGCGTGCAGTTTCAGGTCAATGCAACCACCGGCAGCGTGCAGGTGGTGTCGACCAGCGGCGCGATCACGATCAGCGGGCAGAACACGCAACAGGCCTCGCAGAACGAAAACGCCGTTCGCCTGGCCGCGGCCGACGCCGCCAACAGCATTCGCATCGGTAGCGATGGCAGCACGCCCTACAGCGGCAACATCCTGGTGGAAGGCGACACGCTGCTGCAGCACGACCAGCAGCCCGGTGCCGGCTCGATCGCCATCCAGACCACCGGCAGCCTGACGATCGCGCCCAAGCTCAACAGCTTTGTGGCCTTGCGTGCCGGCACATCGGCCGCGCTGACCTTCGACGACGACTGGAACTTCGGCACCACGCTCGGCAGTTTCACACTCGGCAAGGCAGCCAACACGGCGGCGCTGACCCTGTCGAATGCGCTGTCGGTGGCCGGCTCCATCAGCCTCTACGGCGGCGACATCGCGCTGCAGTCGACATTGACCAGCAGCGCCACCGGCAACATCTGGGTTCAGTCGAACAGCAACAGCAACACGGCTATCTACGGCACCGCACCGATCCTGAAAACGGGCGGCGGCCGCTCGACCCTGACCCTGCGCGCCGACGGTCGCGTCAACTTCAACGGGAGCATCACCGCCAGCGGCACGGCCGTACTGGACACGGTGCTGTGGTCCGACTACAAAGACACCGGCAGCGGCGGCGTCAGCGTGTTGGGCAATGTCAGCACCAATGGAGGCAACCTTTGGGCGGGCGGCAGCAACAGCAGCGCCGGCAGCAGCATCTGGAACGGCTTGACGGTGGGCAACGGTCCGTCGCGTGGCGCGAACGGCTACAACTTCAACGCGTTTGACTTGAACTCCGCCATCAACACCGGTGGTGGGCAGGTAATGCTGTGGGCCGGCGACGGCTACAGCAGCGGCATCAGTGGCCTGGGCCTCACCGGCACCAGCAGCATCACGAGCGGCAGCGGCAACATCACGCTGGCGGCCAAGCAGATTGCCGGCACCGGCATGCTGACGCTGAACAGCACCGGCAAGCTCACACTGGCGCCTGAAGGCGGCAGCTATGGCTCCGCGCTGGCCTTCAACGGCAGCCTGGCCGGCGGCACCTTCACCAGCAGCGGTTGGTCGACGGCGCTGAAGATCAACAACTTCGCCAACCTGGGCGGCTTGACGGTGGGCCGCTACACCGGCACCGGGCTGGCCGGCGACACGGTCTACAGCACCATCGGCAACAGCAGCAGCGTGTCGATCGGCGGTGCGCTGTCGATCGCCGGGCCGCTCGAGATCTATGGTGGCGACATCGCCATCAACGCCAACCTGACGACCACCGGCGTCGGCGCGGGCATCCTGGCCAAGGCCAGCGGCAACATCACGAGCGCGGCCAGCCGCACGCTTCGAACCAACAACGGCGATCTCGTGCTTTGGAGCAACAGCGGCAATTCCGGCAACGGCAGCATCCAGCTCGGCGACAGCAACACGCTCAACACCGCCAACGGCGCGGCCAACCAGAGCAGCGGCGGCGGGCGCATCACGCTCGGCGGCGGGCTCGACACCAGCACCGGATTCGCCACCAGCGCCAGCAATGCCGGCATCACGCTGGGCACCAGCACGAGCAGCACGACCACGATGCAATCGGGCGGCGGCGACATCCTGCTGCGAGGCAAATCCACGGCTTCCTCCGGTGGCTACTCCGGCATCGACATTTTCAGTGGTGTTCAGATGAACGCCGGCCAGGGCGCCATCACGATGCGCGGCGAAAGCTCGGCGGGGTACGGCGTCGAGTTTTCGCGTACCGGGGGTTCCCCGAGCCGCATCGTGTCAGCCAAGCAGACCGGCGCGGCCATCGACATCACCGGCATCACCACGAAAGCGTCTGAGCACGGGCTCGTCTTCGACTACGGGACGGTCGAAGAGGTGCTCGCCACCGGTGGCGGCAACATCGCCCTCACCGGCAGCGCCATCACCAGCGGTTTCTACGGCGTCTGGC
>JALYUN010000320.1 GCA_030853725.1 Pseudomonadota bacterium
CATGTGGCCCGCGGCTCGATCCGCGAACTCCTCTCGCGCATTCGAGTTCTCAAAGAAAAGAGGCGATCCAGCGGCGACATGCGCGTGATCCTGATCGGCCACAGTTTCGGCGGGCTGATCGTGTTTAACGCGATCGCGGAATCGTTGCTCGATGAGCTGGTTCGGGCCAAGGACGACAAGGAGCACGTTCCGCCGGTGAACCTGGTGCTGTTGCTCAATCCGGCATTCGAGGCGTCGCGTTTCGAGCCCTTGTTCCAGGTCGCCAAAAGCGAGCCCTACGTCGGCGCCGATCGGCCCTTCTTTGTCTCCATCACCGCCGATAATGACAGCGCAACAGGTTTGGCCTTCCCCGCCGGTCGTTGGGTGAACTCGCTGTTCGACCACGAAGGCTGGAGCGACGAAGACCAGTGTCCTGGCGGGTTTGCAGAGAGCGGCGAGTGCCCGGCCTTCGATCGCTCATTGCGCTTGGAGAAGCGTGCCAACACGTCCACCATCGGACACATGCCGCGGTATGCCACCCACGAGTTGTCGCGTTCGGGCGATGGGCCCGTGGAGTGCCATACGGTGCTGAATCCGCCTTTGCTTGCCGGCGCGGCGCCCGCACTTTCACCGCAAGCACCGGAGCCGCGCGACCGCTTCCCGCTGTGGGCGATGCGCGCCACGCCCGATGTGGTCGACCAGCACGGCGGCATCTACAAGCCCGCGCTGTGGGAGTTCATCACCCAACTGGCGGATGACCGTGTGAAGGTGAAGGACCTGTGCACCGCACCCGTAATTCGGTGATTGCCGATGCGCTATTTGGAAACACGCTCGGGCGCCCGCAGCCGATCCGCAAGGAGACAGAACGATTGCGCGCGCTTTCGGCCAGTACCACCAACGACAGTTTGAGATTACTCGCGGCGCACCGTTGAAGCCAGGGCAGCAATGCCGTGCCCTCTTGCTCATTGCGATCACGCTGTTCGTGTCGAGCAGCCAGCGCATGGGCTTCGGTCCGGGGAATCGGGCGCCGCATCGATCGGCAGTTCTGCGTTGGGCTCGAGCTTCAGACCGCCCAGCGCCCAGAGTGGCTTCAAGGCTTCGGCAGCGCTCAGGGAAGAACGTCGCTCCGACACCAGCCTGGCCGAAGGTGCCGGACGCTCGCGTGGCGTTCGTGATGTGCATCACGACTGGGCGCCCCACGTAGGAATTTGCCTTACAGCGGGGCTGGAAGAAGCGGGACTGAAGTGACGGAGATGACCTGATGTTGCAGCCCAGTTCGGCTGCCTACAGTTCATTCCAACGCACCACCCCCCACACCGACCCCTGCAGCCCCTGGAGATTGAACATGACCGCTGAACAAACCCTTGCCGAAATCCGTGAAGCCAACCTGTCGTATCTGATGCTGGCGCAGAGTCTGGTGCGCCAGGACCTGGAGCAGTCGCTGTTCCGCCTGGGCGTGAACGAGGACACCGCCAAGCTGATCGGCGCGCTGACCCCGGCGCAGATGATGAAGATCGCAACCGGCAACACGCTGCTGTGCCGCTTCCGGATGGACGACGACATGGTCTGGAACCTGCTGACCAGCCATGGCAAGGGCGCTGCGAATGACGGCATGAGCCGCCTGCACGCTTCCATTTTGATGGCCGGCCGCCATCAGGAAGCCGCCTAGTCACGCGCCACCGGCCGGGAAGTACCCCGGCCACCCCCCGAGGGGGTGCGGTCCGCTTGGGAGCGGCCCGGCGCTTGGACCGCCGTCATCGCGACGATCGACTTTTTAGAACACACAGGGAACGACACCATGGCCCGCAACAAGAGCATCCTTACCGAAGCCCGCCAGATCGAGCGTGCCGTCACGTTGATCAACCTGGGCGCGCGCCTGCAGGTGCTGGAGTCGGAAACCGACCTCAGCTACGAGCGCCTGCTGCGCCTGTACAAGGAAGTCGCGGGCAAGAGCCCGAGCAAAGGCCAATTGCCGTTCTCCACCGACTGGTTCATGACCTGGCAGCCCAACATCCACAGCAGCCTGTTCCTGAACATCCACGAGTACCTGAACAAGGTCACCGCGCTCGACGAGATCGACGCCATCATCAAGGCTTACCAGCTCTATGTGGAGCAGATGGCGTCGCAAGGCCTGGAGCCGCTGTTGAGCGTGACGCGCGCCTGGCGCCTGGTGAAGTTCGTCGACAACGGCATGCTCACCATGACGGCCTGCAGCAAGTGCAAGGGCCACTACGTGACGCACCCGCACGAGATCGCACGCCACTATGTCTGCGGTCTGTGCAACCCGCCGGCACGCGCTGGCAAGGGCAAACTCGCAGGCAGTCTGGGCGCGCTCGGACATGCGCCAGGGCCGTTTGCGGTGGAACCGGCAGAAGCTGCCGGTGCGCTCGCACACTGATGCTCTCGATCCGACGCTCAAGTCCAGACGGGCGCTGCCGAAAACCTGGTTGTATTCATTGCATGTCTCCTCCTGGCACAGTTCGCTGTGCTTTCAAGCGGATCCCCCGGGGTCCGCTTTTTTTGTTCGGGATCCGAGCGCGGCTTCAAGTAAAGAGCGCGCACAGCCGATAGCCGAGTGATGAAACTCACTCCGTTCTCTGCGCAGTACTTACGCCCGGGAGAGGCTCTGCCCTTCGGCGTGCGCGACGCCACCGGGCGGCTGCTGCTGGCGGCGGGGCAGGTGCTGCGCGCAGGGACGCAGAGCGAAGCCTTGCGGGCGCAAGCCCTGTTCGCCGACGAGGCCGAGTCTGCGGAATGGACCCGCCGGCTCGGCGCGGCGCTCGACACGATGATCCGGCAGAACGCCACGCTGAAAGAAATCTCTGAGGCGCGCCCGGACGCCGCGCCGACTGCCGCAGCCGTTGCGGCCGAAAGCTCACTGCCCGAAAAATGGGACCGTCTCGTGACGCAACTGGACGCTGCCCTGCGTGACCTCAGTTCGGGCAGCGATTGGCTGGAGCGGGTACGCGGTGTCCAGGAACGAGCCCGCACACTGGCGCAGAAACGGCCCGACGCTTCGCTCTACCACCTGATCTACACCGCCGGCGATTCGTCCGAAAAGTATTCCAGCCACCACGCCTTGTTGACGATGCTGATCTGCGAACAGGCAGCGCCCCTGCTGCAGTGGCCGCAGCCGCATGGCGACACGGTCGGACTGGCAGCGTTGTTGATGAACGTGGCGATGCAACGCCTGCAAGACCAGTTGGCGTTGTCCGAAGGTGAGCCCAGCGCCGCGGTGCGCTCACAGATCAGGAGTCATGCTGAAACCGGTGCCCGGCTTCTGCATGACGCGGGACTTGCCGACTTGCTGTGTCTGATGGTGGTGCGACTGCACCACGACGGCAGCATGGCTGGCGTGCCACTGGCCGCACAGCCAACCGAGCGCCGTTTGGCCAATCTGCTGCGCAGGGTCGATATCTTCTGCGCCAAGATGAGCCGGCGTCGCAACCGCATGCCGATGTCGCCGGTGCAGGCGGCGCGCGAGGCTTGCCTGGGTCCCGACGGGCGGCCCGACGAGATCGGTGGTGCGCTGTTGCGCGCGGTGGGCCTTTACCCGCCGGGCAGTTTCGTCGAACTGGTCAGCGGGGAGCTCGGCATCGTGTTGGCGCGCGGGCGCCGCGCCAATCTGCCGCTGGTGGCGGCGCTTATTTCACCGGGTGGCACACCGCTGGGCGAGCCGGCGCTGCGCGACACGATCGAAGCCCGCCACGCCGTCAAGGGCGCGGTGGCGCCGGCCCAGGTGCGCGTGCGGCCGCAACACGAACGCTTGCTGGCGATGCGCTGAGGGCTTGATCTGCCCATTGGCGTGCAGTGGCGGTAACGGCTGCCTTCGCACCGCTTTTCCGAAGCTTGCGCCGACACCCTGGCGCAGACACTCAGGCGATGAGCCCTCTCTTCGGATTGTTGTGCCCGGGCCCGCATGAACGCGCGGTCGAACCCGCGTACGACCGCGCGCACGGACCCCTTTACGAGCGTGCCAACGACGACGTGAACGATCGCTCAAATACCCCCATGGCAAAGCGGGCGCCGACCCGAACGTTGCTCGCCTGGCCGTTGCCGGCGGTGCTGGCCTGGGCCGGCGGTTGGACGGTCTGGCGGCTCGCCACAGGCGCCGGCATGGCGTCAACGGCTGCTTTCGGGCTGGCGCTGCTGACCTCCTTGGCCTTCGCCTGGTTTTGCCCGACTCGCTGGCGGCGCGCCATCGCGGCCGGCGGGTTTCCGATGGCAGCGCTGGCGCTCGGCGTCGGCGCGCTGCCATCCTGGTCGTGGCTCGTGTTGCTGCTGCCGTTACTGGCAGCGTACCCGCTGCGCACCTGGCGCGACGCGCCGTTCTTCCCGACACCGGCCGATGCGCTGGACGGCATCACGGCGGTCGTGGAAGCGCCGCCGCAGCGCGTACTGGACGTGGGCTGTGGCCTTGGCCATGGCCTGCGCGCATTGCGCGCCGCGTGGCCACTGGCCGAACTGCATGGTGTCGAATGGAGCCTGCCCTTGAGCGCGCTGGCCCGCCTGCGCTGCCGCGCCATCGGCGCACGCGTGCAGCGCGCCGACATGTGGGTCGCATCGTGGGCCTCGTACGACCTGGTCTATCTGTTCCAGCGCCCGGAAAACATGGCGCGCGCCTTCGCCAAGGCGCGTGCCGAACTGGCGCCGGGCGCCTGGTTCGTGAGCCTGGAATTCGCGGTACCGGATGCAGAAGCCGAAGCCGGGTCCTGCCTGCAACGCTGCTTGCAGGCACCGGGGCGCCGTGCCTTGTGGATCTACCGCATGCCGGGCGTGACCGCGGTGCACTCAATCGCGCCGCGCCCGCGCCGATAACCACGCAGGAACAACTGGGCATCGCCCGTTCACGCCTTCTCGCACAGCAAGCGGATCACTACACACATGTTCGTCATCGTCGGTTGGCTGGTTGCCTTGGGTTGCATCTTCGGTGTGTACATCATCGAAGGCGGCAATATCCACGTCATCCTGCATGCGTTGCCGTGGGAGTTGATCACCATCTTCGGCGCCACTATCGGTGCCTTCCTGGCCAACAACCAGATGAAGGTCGTCAAGGCCGTCGTCAGCGGGCTGGGCCAGTGCTTCAAGGGCAGCAAGTTCAGCAAGGCGCGCTACATGGAGATGCTGGCGCTGCTGTTCGACATCCTGCAGAAAGCGCGTAAAGAAGGCCTGATGTCGATCGAGGCCGATGTGGAAGACCCGCACAACTCGCCGCTGTTCCAAAAGTACCCCACCGTGGGCAATGACCACCATGTCACCGAGTTCATCACCGACTACCTGCGCATGATGGTGTCGGGCAACTTGAACGCGCATGAGATCGAATCGCTGATGGACAGCGAGATCGACACCCACCACCACGAAGCCTACGCCGCCGTGGCTGCGTTGCAGCGCGTGGCCGGCGGCCTGCCGGCCTTCGGCATCGTGGCCGCGGTGCTGGGCGTGGTGAAGACGATGGGCTCGGTCGGACAGCCCCCGGCGGTGCTGGGCGGCATGATCGGCTCGGCGCTGGTCGGCACCTTCCTCGGAATTTTGCTGGCGTACGCCTTTGCCGAGCCGCTGGGCGGCCTGCTGGAACAGAAAGTGGAAGACGCCGGCAAGGAACTGCAGTGCATCAAGACCACCCTGCTGGCCAGCATGCAGGGCTATGCGCCGCAGGTGGCGATCGAGTTCGGCCGCAAGGTGCTCTACAGCGGCGACCGCCCCACCTTCACTGAACTGGAAAGCCACGTGAAGGGCAAGAAATGACTGTGCTCGTAGCGCCCGTGTGTCGCGCGCGGCCGGTGTCCGCGAATCGCCAGCTCAGCCTATGGGGCGATCTGCCACGCGCGGAAGTGACGCCGCCAGCTAAGCGCGGCGGCATCATCGAGCAACCGCCGCGGAACCGGCTTCGCCGGGCCGCCAGCGGTGCCCCCCTGGGGGGAAGCGCCGAAGGCGCTTCAGGGGGGGGACGTTATGGCTGGTGACGCCAAGAAGCTTCAGCCGATCATCATCAAGCGCGTCAAGAAGGGCGGGCATGGTGCGCATGGCGGCGCCTGGAAGATCGCCTATGCCGACTTCGTGACGGCGATGATGGCGTTCTTCTTGCTGATGTGGCTGCTGGGCTCCACCAGCGAAGGCGACAAGAAAGGCATTGCCGACTATTTCGGATCACCGTTGAAGGTGGCGCTGATGAACGGCGGCACCGGCTCGGGCGATTCGTCACACGTCATCAAGGGCGGTGGCCAGGACCTGACGCGCACCAACGGCCAGGTCAAGCGTGGCGACATCAAGGCGACGAAGTCTTCGATCAACGTGCACCAGCTCAAGGCCGAGCAGGCGCGCGCGGAAGTGGCGCGCCTGGAGAACCTGAAGCAAAAGGTCGAGAAGCGGCTGGCCAGCAACGAAAAGCTGGCCGCCATCAGCAAGCAGATCCTGCTGGAGATGACGCCCGACGGGCTGCGCATCCAGATCATCGACGAAGACAAGCGGCCGATGTTCGCCAGCGGCAGCGCGAACGTCGAGCCCAACATGCGTGAGCTGTTGAGGGCCATCGGCGAAGTGCTGGCCGAAGTGCCGAACCGGCTGACGCTTGAAGGGCACACCGACGCGTTGCCCTTCAGTCGCGCAGCCAACAGCCCACCCGGCTACAGCAACTGGGAACTGAGTGCAGACCGCGCGAATGCATCACGGCGCGAATTGATCAGCGGCGGCCTCCCAGACGACCAGGTGCTGCGCGTGCAGGGCCTGGCGGCCAGCAACCCCTTCGATCGCCGCGACCCGGCAGCGCCGGCCAACCGCCGCATCAGCATCGTGGTGATGACGCGCGAAGCCGAAGACCGGGTATTTCGCGCCACGCCGGAGCCACCGACCGAGCCCCTGCCCGAGGCGTCGGCCAACGACCCGCAGGGCGGCTATTCAAGTCCGGCCAACACGTCCCGATAAGTCACCCAGACCCCCGTTTCGAGGAACTTCATGGTTACCCCCACCGATCTGAAATTCCTGATCGTCGACGACTTCTCCACCATGCGCCGCATCGTGCGTGGGCTGCTGCGCGAGATGGGCTGCAACAACGCCGACGAAGCCGAAGATGGCGCGGTGGCACTGCAGATGCTGAGGGATCACCGGTACGACTTCGTCGTCTCCGACATCAATATGCCCAACATGAACGGCTTCGACTTGTTGAAGGCCATCAAGGCGGACGATTCGCTGCGGCACCTGCCCGTGTTGATGGTGACTGCCGAGGCGCGCAAGGAAGACATCGTGATGGCGGCGCAAAGCGGCGCTGCCGGCTACATCGTCAAGCCGTTCACCAAAGCCACGCTGGAAGAGAAAGTGCAGAAGATCATGCAGAAACTGGCCGCGACGGCTTGAGTCAGAGCGCCTTTCCCGGCACAGCCGAACCAGTTCAATCGAGCCTTCGACCATGAAGATGGACACCGCCGCCAGCCTGCAGCCGCCACCGATCACCACCACGGAGGTCTATCTGCAGATCGGCACCATCACGCGGCTGCTGCACGACACCATGCAGCAGCTCGGGGTGATGCCCACACTGCAAAGTGCTACCGAAGGCTTGCCCGACGCGCGCAGTCGCCTGACCTACATCGCCAGCAAGACCGCCGAAGCCGCGAACAAGGTGCTGACCTCGGTCGACGAGGCCAAGATCGACCATGCAGCCATCAGCAAGGCCACGCGCGAGATGGCTGCGGCCATCGTGGCCGACCCGGTCAAGGCCGTGGCCAGCGGCGCGGTGATGAACTTCGTCGGCGACGTGGAACTGCGCACCGCCCGCATCGACGCCCACCTGACCGACATCATGATGGCGCAGGACTTTCACGACCTGACCGGCCAGGTGGTGGCCAAAGTGGTGGCGCTGGCGAACGAGCTGGAAGACGGTCTGGTCAAGCTGTTGGTGCAGGTGGTGCCACCGGACCAACGGGAGAAGGTCACTCCGAACGTGCTCAACGGCCCTGTGGTCCTTCCCGAAGGCCGCATTGACGTGGTCAGCAATCAGGGCGAGGTCGACGATCTCCTGGCGAGCCTCGGCTTCTAGCCGAGGGCGCCGGCCTGCTTTAGGTCTCTCGGCGGTCGCCGGTCGCGCTGGCCGCAGGCATCTTGATGCCGTCTTGATGCGCAGACCCGCGATCTCTACACCACCTTGATTCCCGGGTGCCTACGCTTGCCGTTGTCAAACCGACTTCTGGAGCTAGCGTGGACTTCGTCTTTCTGGGTGCCTTCGCACTGATGGTGGTGGCCATGCTGGGCATGGTGATCGGTTGCGACCGAATGACAAGGGCAGGGCGATGAGCGGGCTCTACGCGTTGTCCGGTCTTTCGGCACTCGGTCTGCTCGGCTATCTGATCTACGCCCTGCTCCGGGCCGAGGAGTTTTGATGACCGCCGCTGCCTGGATGCAGTTGGTGGTGTACCTCGTGGTGCTGCTGGTGTTGGCGTGGCCGCTGGGCCGCTGGTTGGCGGCGGTGGCCGAAGGTCGGCTGCCGCGCTGGCTCACTCCGCTGGCGGCGGCCGAGCGCGTGCTTTACAAGCTGGCCGGCGTCGACCCGGCTGGCGGCATGGGCTGGCGAAGATACGCGGTGGCGCTGCTGATTTTCAACGCCCTCGGGGTGCTGGCGGTCTATGCACTGCAACGACTGCAGGGCTGGCTGCCAATGAACCCACAGGCGATGCCGGGCGTTTCCGCCGACTCGGCCTTCAACACCGCGGTCAGCTTCGTCACCAACACCAACTGGCAGGGCTATGGCGGCGAGACCACCATGAGCTACCTCACCCAGATGCTGGCGCTGACGGTGCAGAACTTTCTGTCTGCAGCCACCGGCATCGTGGTCGTGATCGCACTGATCCGCGGCTTCACCGCGCGCTCGTCGGCATCGATCGGCAACGTATGGGTCGACCTGACGCGGGTGACGACCTATGTACTGCTGCCGCTGTCGATGCTCGTTGCGCTGGTCTTCGTGAGCGAGGGGGTGTTGCAGAACTTGTCGGCTTACAAGGATGTCGCCACCCTGCAGGCAAACACCTACGAGCAGGCCAAGAACGCGGCCGACGGCCAACCGCTGAAAGATGACCAGGGCAAGCTGGTGATGGAAAGGATGGTCACCCCCACGCAGACGTTGGCGATGGGTCCGGTGGCCTCCCAGGAAGCGATCAAGATGCTGGGCACCAACGGGGGCGGCTTTTTCAACGCGAATTCGGCACACCCCTACGAGAACCCGACGGCGGTCTCCAATTTCGTGCAGATGCTGTCGATTTTCCTGATTCCGGCGGCACTGGTCTTCATGTTCGGCCGTTTGGTCGGCGATCCACGCCAGGGTATCGCGCTACTGACAGCGATGACGGCGATCTTCGTCGTCGCGGTGGTCGTGGTGACCCATCAGGAACAGCAGGGTAATCCGCTGTTGAGTTCGCTCGGTGCCGACCAGAGTGTCACCGCGCTCCAGTCGGGCGGCAACATGGAAGGCAAGGAAACGCGCTTCGGCATCAATGGGAGCACCCTTTTCGCAGCCGTGACCACCAGCGCATCCTGCGGTGCTGTCGACTCCATGCAGGCGTCTTACACCCCGCTCGGTGGCGCTGTGCCGCTGGTGCTGATGCAGCTGGGCGAGGTCGTCTTCGGTGGCACCGGCACGGGTCTCTACGGCATGCTGGTGTTCGCGATCCTGGCGGTGTTCATCGCCGGTTTGATGATCGGCCGCACCCCTGAATACCTGGGCAAGAAGATCGAGACCCACGAGATGAAGATGACCTCCATCGCCATCCTGGTGACGCCGATCCTGGTGCTGGCCGGCACCGCCATTGCGGTCCTGACCGATGCGGGCAGGGCCGGCATCGGCAATCCTGGCGCGCATGGCTTCTCCGAGATCCTGTATGCCTTCACCTCGGCCGGCAACAACAACGGCAGCGCCTTTGCCGGACTCTCGGCCAACTCGCCTTTCTACAACATGATGCTGGCGCTGGCGATGTGGTTCGGCCGCTTCGGCGTGATCGTGCCGGTGCTGGCGATAGCCGGGTCGTTGGCCGCGAAGAAGCGCATGGCGGTCACCGCCGGCACGCTGCCCACGCACGGACCGCTGTTCGTGCTGTTGCTGATCGGCACCGTCGTGTTGGTGGGCCTTTTGAACTACGCACCGGCGCTGGCGCTGGGACCGGTGGTCGAACACCTGATGCTGTGGGTGCCGAAATGACAGGCCGCACCGATTGCCTGCCCAAGCCTCCGCTGTACGGAGCGAAGCACCTGAACCGTCCGACCCGCATCACCCGTCCGCCCCACGAACCAATCCCATCATGACCACCGCCCGTACCTCTTCGTTGCTCGACCCGGCATTGCTGCGGCCGGCTGTCGCTTCCGCTTTCGCCAAGCTCGACCCGCGGGTGCAGTGGCGCAACCCGGTGATGTTCGTGGTCTATGTGGGCAGCATCCTGACCACGCTGCTGTGGGTGCAGGCGCTTGTCGGCCGGGGTGAAGCGCCGCAGAGCTTCGTGTTGGCGATCATGTTGGGGCTCTGGTTCACCGTGCTCTTCGCCAACTTCGCAGAAGCCATGGCCGAGGGCCGCAGCAAGGCGCAGGCATCGGCGCTGCGCGGCATGAAGAAGAAGACCATCGCCAAGAAGTTGGAGCAGCCGAAGCACGGCTCGTCATGGCATCCGATGGAAGCCGACGAACTGCGCAAGGGCGCGGTGGTGCTGGTCGAGGCCGGCGATGTGATCCCCCTCGACGGCGAGGTCATCGAAGGCGTGGCCTCGGTCGACGAAAGCGCCATCACCGGCGAATCGGCGCCGGTAATCCGCGAATCCGGCGGCGACTTCGCATCGGTCACCGGCGGCACGCGGGTGCTGTCGGACTGGCTGGTGGTGCGCATCGCGGTCAACCCGGGCGAGTCCTTCCTCGTCCGGATGATCGCGATGGTCGAAGGCGCCAAACGGCAGAAGACACCGAACGAGATCGCGCTGACGATCCTGCTGGTGGCGCTGACGATCGTCTTCCTGGTGGTGACGGTGACCCTGCTGCCGTTCTCGATCTTCAGCGTGGGTGTCAACCGGTCGGGCAGCCCGGTGACGATCACCGCACTGATCGCGTTGCTGGTGTGCCTGATTCCGACCACCATCGGCGCGCTGCTTTCGGCCATCGGGGTCGCCGGCATGAGCCGCATGATGAACGCCAACGTCATCGCCACCTCGGGCCGCGCGGTCGAAGCGGCCGGCGATGTCGATGTGCTGCTGCTCGACAAGACCGGCACCATCACGCTCGGCAACCGCCAGGCCTCGGCCTTCTTTCCGGCCTACGGCATCAGCGAGCAGACCCTGGCCGATGCAGCGCAATTCGCGTCGATCGCCGACGAGACGCCCGAAGGCCGCAGCATCACGGTGCTGGCCAAGCAGAAGTTCAACCTGCGCGAGCGTGAGCTGTCGGGCCAGAAGACCAGCTTCGTGCCGTTCACCGCGCAGACCCGCATGAGCGGGGTCGACATCGAAGGCGCCGACGGTTCGGTGCGCAGGCTGCGCAAGGGCGCCGGCGAGGCCATCCGGCGCCATGTCGAATCGTTGGGCGGAACCTTCCCGGCCGATGTGAAAGCCGCGGCCGATGCGGTCGCCAAAAAGGGAAGCACGCCCCTGGTGGTGTCCGACGGCGCTGTCGCACTCGGCGTGGTCGAACTCAAGGACATCGTCAAGGGTGGCATCAAGGAACGCTTCGCCGAACTGCGCCGCATGGGCATCAAGACGGTGATGATCACCGGTGACAACCGCCTGACCGCAGCCGCCATCGCCGCCGAAGCCGGGGTCGACGACTTCCTGGCCGAAGCCACGCCAGAAGCCAAGCTGAAGATGATCCGCGACTACCAAGCCGAAGGCCGGTTGGTGGCGATGACCGGCGACGGCACCAACGATGCACCGGCGCTGGCCCAGGCCGATGTGGCGGTGGCCATGAACACGGGCACCCAGGCGGCCAAGGAAGCCGGCAACATGGTCGACCTGGACAGCAACCCGACCAAGCTGCTGGAGATCGTCGAAACCGGCAAGCAATTGCTGATGACGCGCGGCTCGCTGACCACCTTCAGCATTGCCAACGATGTCTCGAAGTACTTCGCGATCATCCCCGCGATGTTCGTCGGCACCTACCCGCAGCTGGGCGCGCTCAATGTGATGCGGCTGGCGACACCGTCGTCGGCGATCCTGTCGGCGGTGATCTTCAATGCGCTGGTGATCGTGTTCCTGATTCCGCTGGCGCTGAAGGGGGTGCGATACCGCGCCATCGGTGCGGCAGCGCTGCTACGCCGCAACGTGCTGATCTACGGCCTCGGCGGCCTCGTCGTGCCGTTCATCGGCATCAAGCTCATCGACTGGTTGGTAGTCGCGCTGCACCTGGTTTGAAGGAAATCACCATGACCACGTCCTCCTCGGCTTCTTCTCTCCCTTCGACGCCCGGGCCTGCTGCACGCGGGCCTGCTCCCGACAGCACGAACAGCCTTTCGGTGCTGCGGCCCGCGCTGGTGCTGTTCGTTGTGCTCAGCGTGCTGACCGGACTCGTCTATCCGCTGGTGGTCACCGGCATTGCACAGGCTGCCTTTCCGCAGCGGGCCGCAGGCAGCCTGATCGTGCGCGGCGGCAAGATCGTCGGCTCGTCGCTGATCGGCCAGTCCTTCACCGACCCCGAGTTCTTCTGGGGACGCCCGTCGGCCACTTCGCCCATGCCCTACAACGGCGGCAGCTCCGGCGGCTCGAACCAGGGCCCGCTGAATCCGGCGCTGATCGAAGCCGTCAAAGGCCGCGTCGTCGCCTTGCGTGCGGCCGACCCGGGCAACACCGCGCCGGTTCCGGTCGACCTCGTTACCGCATCCGGCAGCGGACTCGACCCGCAGATCAGCGTAGCGGGTGCGCGCTATCAGGCGGCTCGCGTGGCGCGCGTGCGGGGGGTTCCGGTCGCGCGGATCGAACAGTTGATTGCGCAGCAGACGGAGACCCCTATCCTCGGCTTCCTCGGTGAACCACGGGTCAATGTGCTGCAGTTGAATCTGGCGCTGCAGGACACTGTCGGTCGATGAACCGTTCCCGAATGCCGCCGCGGCCGCGATGACCGACAACCAGCGCCCCGATCCCGACAGCCTGCTGGCCCGCATCCAGAACGACGAGCGGCGCCAGTCGCGCGGACACTTGCGCATCTACTTCGGCTCGTCGGCCGGTGTCGGCAAGACCTTCGCAATGCTGGCCGCCGCGCGCGAGCGCCAGTCCGAAGGGGTCGACGTGGTGGCCGGAGTGGTCGAGACGCACGGCCGCAGCGAAACCGCCGCGCAACTGGAAGGGCTGCCGCTGCTGGCGTCGAAGCCCATCGAGTACCGAGGCCGCAAGCTGGCGGAGTTCGACCTGGACGCCGCACTTGCGCGCAAGCCCGGGCTGGTGCTGGTCGACGAACTGGCGCACTCCAACGTCGCCGGTTCGCGCCATGCCAAGCGCTGGCAAGATGTCGAGGAACTGCTGGCTGCCGGCATCGATGTCTACAGCACGCTCAACGTGCAGCATCTGGAGAGCCTGAACGATGTCGTCGGCGGCATCACCGGCATCGTGGTGCACGAGACCCTGCCCGACACGTTCTTCGATCAGGCCGACGAGGTCGTGCTGGTCGACACGCCGGCCGACGAGTTGATGGCACGCTTGTCGGCCGGCAAGGTGTACCTGCCGGCGCAGGCCGAACGCGCGGCGAAGAATTTCTTCCGCAAGGGCAACCTGATGGCGTTGCGCGAGTTGGCGTTGCGCCGTACCGCCGACCGCGTGGAGGACGACGTGCAGGCCTGGCGCACCGAACGCCGCGTGGGCCCGGTGTGGAAGACCGAAGGCGCGTTGCTGTGCTGCATCGGCCCGCATGCCGGTGCCGAACACGTGGTGCGCAGCGCGGCAATGCTGGCGCAGCAGCTGGCAGTCACCTGGCATGCGGTATATGTCGAAACGCCGTCTCTGCAACGACTGCCGGGTGCACGGCGCGATGGCATCCTGCAGACCGTGAAGCTGGCTCAGGAACTGGGCGCCCGTACGGCGGTGCTGTCGGCGCAGAACGTGCCGCAGGCCTTGATCGAGCATGCCCGCAGCCACAATCTGTCCAAGTTGGTGCTGGGCAACAGCCGCGGCCCGGCCTGGTGGCCGCGACAGTGGCCGCGGCAGACCATCGGGCAGGCTATCGCCGACCTGGCGCCCGACATCGACCGGCTGGAGGTCGGCCAGCGAAACAAGACGCGTGTCGGCACGGTTCCCGGCGCACCCCGGCAGCCCGACGACCACCACAGCGCCGCCTCGATCCGCAACCTGCTGTTCGCAGTGGTGGCTTGTGGGGTGACTACGCTGTTGACGCATTTGCTGGCTTCATGGTTCGATATCGCCAACATCGTGATGGTGTTTCTGTTGGCGGTGGTGGGTGTGGCGATGTGGCTGGGCCGAGGACCGGCGGTGCTGGCGGCCGTACTCAACGTGGCGTCGTTCGATTTTTTCTTCGTGCAGCCCCGCATGTCGTTCGCGGTTGCCGATGTGCAGTACCTGCTGACTTTCGCGGTGATGCTGGTGGTCGGTCTGGTGACCGGGCAGCTGACCGCCGGACTGCGTTTCCAAGCGCGTGTGGCCACCTATCGGGAGGCGCGGTCGCGGGCGCTGTTCGAAGCCGCGCGCGACCTGTCCAACGTGCTCACCGGCGAGCAAGTGGTCGAGGTGTCGCAAGCCGTGATCGGCCGGGAGTTCCATGCCCGGGTGTTGGTGTACAGCCTGGATGCAAGCGACGCGCTGCAACCGCCGCAAGCCGGTCTGGTGGACGCGGCCGGACTCGACCTGGGCACCGCGCTGTGGAGCTTCGACCGCGGCCAGCCCGCGGGCCTGGGCACTGACACACTGGCCGGCAGCGCCTGGCTGTACCTGCCGCTGAAGGCGACCATGCGCTCGCGCGGGGTGCTGGCCATTCGACCCGAGCAACCGCGCTTTTTGCTGGTGCCCGAACAGCGTCAGCAACTCGAGACCTTCGCCGCGCTGACGGCGATGGCGCTGGAACGCGTGCACTATGTCGACGTGGCGCAGGACGCCACTGTGCAGATGGCTTCCGAGCGGCTGCGCAATTCGCTGCTGTCGGCGCTGTCGCACGACTTGCGCACGCCGCTGGCAGCGCTGGTCGGCATGTCCGAAACCCTGGCCGGCAGCCGACCGGCGATGAGTCCGACGCAACAGAGCCTGGCGCTGGCGATCAGTGAGAAGTCGATGCGTATGACCGAGATGGTCACCAACCTGCTGGACATGGCGCGCATACAGAGCGGCGAGATTCGCCTCCGGCTGCAATGGCAGTCGATCGAAGAAATCATCGGCGGCGCGCTGAAGTCGACGCAGGGTAGCGCCAGCGCCCAACTGGTGACCGTGCAGATCGACCCGACGGTGCCGCTGGTTGAATGCGATGCGGTGTTGATCGAGCGGGTGCTGGTCAACCTGCTGGAGAACGCCCGCAAATACACACCCGAAACATCGCCGGTGGAAATCGTGGTCCGACCGGTGGGAAAGGAATTGCAGGTTCGGGTTCGCGATCACGGCCCGGGCGTGCCTAAAGGCCATGAGGAGCTGATTTTCGAAAAGTTCACCCGCGGCCATGCCGAATCGTCGATGCCGGGCATGGGGTTGGGGCTGACGATCTGCCGCGCCATTGTCGAGGCCCACCAGGGGCGCATCTGGGTCGAAGCGACCTCGCCGCAGGGTGCGACGTTCGCCTTCGGTCTGCCGCTCGGTGCACCGCCTTCGACCGATCCGGCACACGATGCAGCGGCGGTCGGCGCCATCGGTACGCTCCCGCACCCAATACCCTGAACGCCATGGCACCCATCATCGTGATCCTGGAGGACGAACGCGAGATCCGTCACTTCGTGCGCAGCTCGCTTGAGTCCGAAGGCTGGCAGGTGTTCGAAGCCGGAACCATCCGGCAAGGGCTGGTCGAGGTGGCGACCCGGCGGCCCGACCTGATCATCGCCGACCTGGGGCTGCCGGATGGCAACGGCGTGGACTTCATCCGCCAGGTGCGAAGCTGGTCACAAGTCCCGATCGTCGTGCTGTCGGCGCGCACCCACGAAAACGAAAAGGTCGCCGCGCTGGATGCGGGGGCCGACGACTTCATCACCAAGCCTTTCGGCGTGAACGAACTGCTGGCGCGGACCCGGGCCCACCTGCGTCGTGTGCGGCTAGGGCAGCCCGCTGCCGATGCGCTGTTTCGGTTCGGCGATGTCGAGGTCGACTTCGCGGCACGCGTGGTCAGGAAGGCGGGCACGGAAGTCCATCTGACGCCCATCGAATATCGATTGCTGGGCGTGCTGGTGGCCAATGCCGGCCGCGTGATGACGCACCCACACCTGCTGAAAGAAGTATGGGGACCGGGGCATTCCGAGAGCACGCACTATCTGCGCGTCTACATGGGCAATCTCCGGCAAAAGTTGGAAGCCGACTCGGCGCGCCCACGGCATATCGTCACCGAGACGGGCGTCGGCTACCGGCTGCTGGCGGACTGAAGCTTCAGAAGCTCGCCTGCGATGCAATGCGGGCTCGATGGCCTGAAGCATCAAGGTGGAATCAAGCGGTGACTTGCTGGCAGGTCCGACAGTCCAGCCGCGCCGCTGCCGCCGTGCTGGCGGCATCTGGCAGCATCCGGGCTTCGTCATCGACCGGAGCAACACGTATGCGGTGCCAGGACACAAGGATCAAGTCGGGATATGCCCGCGCCCTGGTCGGGCTCGTGTGGGTCGGCTTGCTGGCCGCATGCGGTCAGGTGGCCGATGTCAGCAAAGCCCATGTGCGGCTTGTCAACGCGAGCCCGGCGTATCCGCAACTCGATTTGTACGTGGACAACGAACTGCGCAGCTCGGCTGTCGGTTATGGCGTCGACTCCGGCACGCTCGACATTGCGCCGGGCAAGGCAGCGAGCGAACTGCGGCGCAGCGGCGAGACAGGCACCGTCATCAGCTTCACGCCCAGCCTCAGCCGCGACAAGGACTACACGCTGCTGGCTTACGGCAGAGAAGGCGCACTGCAGACCGTGCTGCTGGACGAGAACAACAGCGAGCCCGACACCGGCAAGGCCCGGCTGCGCGTCATCAATGCCGCGCCCGATGCCGGCCCGGTCGATGTCTTTGTGACGACGCCCGGTCAGCGGATCACCGATGCCAGCCCATTGCAAGCCAATGCCGCCGTCGGCACGCTGGGCAGTTTCGTCACGGTCGACAGCGGCACCCGGCAGCTGCGCGTGACCGCCACTGGCAGCCGTACGGACGTGCGGCTCGACATCCCGAACTTGGTACTGAGCAGCAAGCAGGTGGCCACGATCGTGATCGCACCGGGTCCGGGCGGCGTGCTGTTGCAGGCGCTGGTGATCACCGAGCGCGGCGCCGTCGCGCGGGCCAGCGGCAATCTGGCCCGCGTGCGCGCAGTTGCCGGTGTGGCTGCGAATGGCAGTGTCAGTGCCACCGTGGCGGGCAGCGCGCTGCTGACCGGTGTCGCGTCACCGGAGGTCGGCAACTACATCCTTGTTCCTGCCGGCGACGCCTTGCCGACTGTCATGGTCAACAGCGTCGGCGTCTCGACCCCGTCGCAGACGCTGACAGCGGGTGCCGACTACACATTGCTGGTCTGGGGGCCGCTGAATGCGGCACATGTGAATTGGATCTCCGACGACAACAGCCTGCCGGCCGACACCACCAAGGCCCGTGTGCGGCTGGTCAACGGCGTGGCCGATCTGTCGGATGCGCTGGCTCTCAAGGTCAATTTGACAACGATCGCAAGCGGTGTGGGTCAGGGAACGGCTTCGGACTATGCGTTGGTGGACCCTAGCACCACGGCCAAGTTGTCGGTCAACGCCAGCGGCGGTTCGACCCCCGCACCACCGAACGTGGACCAGACATTTGCGGCCGGGTCGAGCTACAGCTTCTTCGTGCTGGGGTCCGCAGGCAGTGCCGTGGGCGAGTTGCACAAGGACCGCTGACCGGCGGCTGGGAGCCGGAAGACGCGGGACTTTGACCCGCTATTTCCCCCTAAGCCCAAGCCGTCTCCCGGCACCATGGCAAGGCCGCGCGAACCCATCGTCCGCGCAGCCTTTGCAGTTCCTGGGTGGCCGCACGCGCGGCCACCGACGCCATGGCCGACAACGCGCAAGACCGCCAGCTACCTGCAACCCAACGCAAGCTCGACAAGGCACGCAAGGACGGCCAGGTGGCCCGTTCGCGCGACCTCGGTCACTTCGGCGCAATCGCAGCGGTCGTGGGCCTGCTGGCGGCGCTCGCGCCGACGCTGACGGCGTGGCTCACGCATTTGGTCATCGACGGTTTGCGTTTCGATGCGGCAGTGGTCAGCCGGCCCGAGACGATGGTGGACCGGCTCGGCATGCTCGGCTGGCAGTCGATGGCGGTGCTGTTGCCGCTTTTTGCGGTGATGGCCGGGGTGGCCATCGCGGCCGGCTTGCTGGCTGGCGGCTGGAATTTCACGATGAAGGCGCTGGCGCCGGACTTCGGCAAGTTCAATCCGTTGAAAGGCCTGGGGAAGCTGCTCTCTGCGCAGCAACTCGTCAATACGCTGAAGTCGTGTCTGCTGGCGCTGTTGCTGGGGTCGGTGGCGGCGCTGATCCTGTGGCGGCAGTGGCAACGACATGCCGAACTGTTGTCGATGCCGCTGCCGGCGGCGCTGGCGGCGGGTGGCGAACTGATGCTTTCGGGCTTGCTGCCGATTTGCGGTCTGCTGGCGTGCTTTGCCTTGGTCGACGTGCCGCTGCAGCGCTTTCAGCTCGCGAAGCGGCTGCGCATGAGCTTCGAGGAAGTCAAGAAGGAACACAAGGAAGCCGAAGGCAACGCCGAAACCAAGGGTCGCATGAAAGCGCGGATGCGCGAACTGGCAAACCGGCGCATGTTTGCGGCCGTACCGTTGGCGGACCTGGTGGTGATGAACCCGAGCCACTACGCGGTGGCGCTGAAGTACGACGAAGGCAAGATGGCGGCGCCGCGCGTGGTGGCCAAAGGCGCCGACCTGGTGGCCATGCGCATCCGCGACCTGGCGCGTGAGCACAAGGTACCCGTGCTGCAGGCGCCGCCGCTGGCACGGGCGCTGTATGCGCATACCGCGATCGACCAGGAGATTCCAGCGCGGCTGTTCTCGGCCGTGGCACAGGTGCTTGCTTGGGTTTATCAGCTCCGCGACGCGATGGCCGCCGGGCGGCCGCTGCACACCGATGCGCCGACGCCCGAGGTGCCGGCGGACCTGGACCCGGCGAACGAGCTCGCGAGCACCGGGGAGCGGATCGAGCCTAGGCTATAGGGCGGCTCGACCGGAACGTGCAACGGCAGTCGGGCCTTTGGTGGCGCCACGGCTGTCGCCGCTGCGCTCCGGCGCGCTCGCTCGATTCGCAAGGGGAGAGAAGCGGATCGAGAACATCCGTCTCAACCGGTTCAAGACGATCGGCGGCGCCCTGTCATGGACTCATTTCGCACTCAGCGCGACAGTGGCCTTTACGAACGCCGGATCTGCTTTGCCCGATGCGTCGGTGGTCGCCACGATGCGCCCCTGGGCGTCCAGCAGTGCCACGACGACGTTGTGGCTGAATCCGCCGTCGTTCAAGCGCCGGTAGGCGATGCCCAACACGCCGGCCAGCATGCCCACATCGCCCCGCTCAGGACGCGTCAACCGGAAAGCCGGTGCGCTCACCTGGTGCGTTTTGGCATCCTTTTTCAAAGCCGCAACATCGTCGTTTGCCGGATCGAAGCTGACCAGCAGGACGGGCAGCGGTTTGGCTCCAGCAGTACTGACCTGCACGCCGATGTACTTGAGTGCTTCGATCTCGATCGGGCAGGCCATCGTGCAACTGGTGTAGAACATGCCCACCAGGCGTGGTGTGCCCCGCAGCGAAGCGAAGTCGAACACTGCGCCGCTCTGATCCCGCAACGTCAACGGCGGAATTCGGTAGACCGAATCGGCAGGCAGTTGGGCAGAGCCCTCTGCGGCGGCCGTGGTGGCCGCACAGGCCCATGCGAAGCCGGTGAAAACGAGCTGCCGGCGCACACCATTCATCGATCTTCTCCCAGGTCACGGACGCAGCGAAAACCGACCTGCACGGTGCTGTCGGCTGGTTTGAGTGCGGACAGCGTGGCAACGCGCATCATCAGTGCGTATTCGTTTTTGTCCGCAAAGACCAATGCGGAGCCCCCACACAGCGCAAGACTGGGTGCACCGCCGGGTGCTCTGGAATCAGCGTTCGGAAATAGGGCGGCAT
>JALYUN010000331.1 GCA_030853725.1 Pseudomonadota bacterium
GTCCCGCCGCGGCGGTGACCGTGGTGACAGCGGCGGCAGCTATGCCGCGCCGGCCGAGGTGCTGGTGCAAGAGGTGCACGTACCCGAAACGATCTCGGTGGCCGACTTGGCGCACAAGATGAGCGTCAAGGCCAGCGAAGTCATCAAGCAGCTCATGAAACTGGGCCAGATGGTCACCATCAACCAGCAATTGGACCAGGAGACCGCGATGATCGTGGTCGAAGAAATGGGCCACACCGCGCTGGCGGCCAAGCTGGACGACCCGGAAGCCTTCACCGAAGAGGAAACCGCATTGCACGACGCGGCCGAGCAACTGCCGCGCGCACCGGTCGTGACCGTGATGGGCCACGTCGACCACGGCAAGACTTCATTGCTGGACTACATCCGCACGGCCCGCGTGGCCGCGGGTGAAGCGGGCGGCATCACGCAGCACATCGGCGCTTATCACGTCGAGACTTCCAAGGGCATGATCACCTTCCTGGACACCCCCGGCCACGCTGCTTTCACGGCGATGCGGGCGCGTGGTGCGCAAGCCACCGACCTGGTGATCCTGGTGGTGGCGGCCGACGACGGTGTCATGCCGCAGACCAAGGAAGCGATCGCGCATGCCAAGGCTTCGGGCGTGCCGATCGTGGTGGCCATGAACAAGATCGACAAGCCCGACGCCAACATCGAACGGGTCAAGAACGAGCTGGTCGCCGAGGGTGTGATTCCCGAGGACTTCGGTGGTGATTCACCGTTTGTGCCAGTGTCGGCCAAGACCGGCGAGGGCATCGACAACTTGCTCGACCAAGTGCTGTTGCAGGCCGAGGTGCTGGAGCTGAGAGCACCGACCGACGCGTCCGCCAAGGGCATCGTGATCGAGGCTCGGCTCGACAAGGGACGCGGCCCGGTGGCCAGCGTGCTGGTGCAGAGCGGCACTTTGAGAAAAGGCGATGTGGTGCTGGCTGGCAGCAGCTTCGGCCGGGTGCGGGCCATGACGGACGAAGACGGCAAGTCGATCGACGAAGCCGGCCCGAGCCTGCCGGTCGAGATTCAAGGCCTGACCGAAGTGCCCCAGGCCGGTGACACCTTCATGGTGCTGACCGATGAGCGCCGTGCAAGAGAGATCGCCACCTTCCGCCAGGGCAAGTACCGCGAGGTCACGCTCAACAGGCGCCAGGCGGCCAAGCTCGAAGGCATGTTCGAGAACCTGGGCGAAGGCGTATCGCAGCAAGTCTTGTCGTTGATCGTCAAGGCCGACGTGCAGGGTTCGCAGGAAGCGCTGGCGCAGAGCCTGGTGAAGCTGAGCACACCCGAGGTCAAGGTGCAGATCGTGCACGGCGCGGTGGGCGGCATCACCGAGAGCGATATCAACCTCGCGATTGCATCGAAGGCTGTCGTGATCGGCTTCAACGTGCGCGCCGAAGCCGGTGCCCGCAAGCTGGCCGAGAACAGCGGTGTCGACCTGCGTTACTACAACATCATCTACGACGCGGTCGATGAAGTGAAGGCAGCGATGGGCGGCATGCTGCCACCCGAGCAGCGCGAGGAAACCATCGGCACGGCCGAAATCCGCACGGTGTTCGTCGCCAGCAAGATCGGTACAGTGGCCGGCTGCATGGTCACCGCTGGCAGCGTCATCCGCGGCTCACGCTTCCGCTTGCTGCGCGAAAACGTGGTGATCTACACCGGCGAAGTCGACTCGGTTCGGCGCATGAAGGACGATGTGCGCGAGGTCAAGGAAGGCTTCGAGTGCGGCGTCAAGCTGAAGAACTACAACGACATCAAGGAAGGCGATCAGCTCGAGTTCTACGAAGTCAAGGAGATCGCACGCACGTTGTAACGGTCTCCGGGCCCAGCCCGGTTACCGCAGAGCCCCGCTCCGGCGGGGCTCCTTGCTTGTGAAACCCAATGCGCCATAAGAAGTCCACTGTCAACCGCAGCTACCGCGTCGCCGACCAGATCCAGCGGGATGTGGCGTTGCTGATTCGCGACCTGAAGGATCCGCGGATCGGCATGGTCACGATCAACAGCGTCGACGTGACGCCGGACTACGCGCACGCCAAGCTGTATTTCTCCGTCATGGTCGGCGACCCGGAGGCCAGCGCGACTGCGTTGAACGAAGCTGCCGGCTTCTTGCGCAACGGACTGTTCAAGAAGCTGGCGATCCACACCGTGCCGACTTTGCACTTTCACTTCGACAAGACCACCGAGCATGCGGCGGACTTGTCGGCTTTGATTGCACGCGCCAATGCCACGCGGGCCAAGGACGACGACTGATCATGAAGCCCCCACGCTCACTCTGTTCGCTGCCCCCCAAGGGGGCGTTCTGCGCCTTCGGGGCTTCCGGGCGGCACTGAAATGAACCGGCCGCGTACCGTTCGGCGCCCGCTGCATGGTGTGCTGCTGCTGGACAAGCCGATCGGCTGGACCAGTAACGACGCATTGCAGAAGGTGCGCGGGCTGATGCGTGCTGAGAAGGGTGGCCACACCGGTACCTTGGACCCGCTGGCAACGGGATTGCTGCCGCTGTGTTTCGGCGCGGCCACCAAGTTCTCGCAAGCGAGTCTGGATGCGGACAAGGCTTATCTCGCCACCTTGCAACTGGGTGAGCGCACCACCACCGGCGACCGCGAAGGAGAAGTCGTCGAGCGCCGCGATGTGCTCGTCACGCGTGACCAGGTCGAGGCCGCCTGCGCTCGCTTCACCGGCGCCATCCACCAGATCCCGCCGATGCATTCGGCTTTGAAACACGAAGGTCGCGCGCTGTACGACTACGCGCGCGCTGGCATCGAGGTCGACCGCCCCGCGCGGAAGGTGACGATTCATCGCATCGACATCATCGACTGGCGCGGTGCCGTGCTGGTCTTGGACGTCGTCTGCAGCAAGGGCACCTACATCCGCACCCTGGCCGAAGACATCGGCGCCGCCCTCGGTTGCGGCGCCCACCTGGGCGCGCTGGTACGCACCGGCAGTGGCACTTTGAGGCTGGCCGACGCCATCGGTATCGAGGCGCTGAGTGCCCTGGACGAAGCAGCCCGCGAATCGCGGCTGTTGCCTTGCGACGTGTTGCTGCAATCCTGGCCCGATGTCTGCCTTCCCGACGACGAAGTCGGCCGCTTTCTGACCGGCCTGCGGCGCCGCGTGGCGCTTGCCGACGCGCCGGAAGTGCGGGTCTATGCCGAATCCAACGCCGCCTTTCTCGGCAGCGCCCACATCACCGGCGGCGAACTGATCGCCGACCGACTGTTGAGCCCGGTCGAAGTCCGGACCCAGATTACATCCAGCGAAGCACCGAAATGACTACCCAGCAGATCCGCAATATCGCCATCATCGCCCACGTCGACCATGGCAAGACCACGCTCGTGGACCAGCTCCTGCGCCAGAGCGGCACCTTCCGCGAGAACGAGAAGGTGGCCGAACGCGTGATGGACAGCAACGATATCGAACGCGAGCGTGGCATCACGATCCTGGCGAAGAACTGCGCCGTGACCTGGAAGGGCACTCACATCAACATTGTCGACACCCCCGGCCACGCCGACTTCGGCGGCGAGGTCGAGCGTGCCTTGAGCATGGTCGACGGTGTGGTGCTGCTGATCGACGCGCAAGAGGGCCCCATGCCACAGACCCGCTTCGTAACGCGCAAGGCACTGGCGCTGGGCTTGAAGCCGATCGTGGTGGTCAACAAGGTCGACAAGCCCGGCTCACGGCCCGACTACGTCATCAATGCTGCATTCGATCTGTTCGACAAGCTGGGCGCCACCGAAGAGCAACTCGACTTTCCCGTGGTCTACGCCTCGGGCCTGAACGGCTGGGCTTCATTGACCGAAGGCGAACGCGGCGAGCAGTGGGGCCCGGATCTGGTGCCGTTGTTCGAGACGGTGTTGAATCACGTACCGGCGCACGAAGGCGACCCGGCCGCGCCGTTGCAGTTGCAGATCTCGTCGGTGGACTACAGCACCTTCGTCGGCCGCATCGGCATCGGGCGCATCAACGCCGGCACCTTGAAGCCGGCGATGGACGTGTTGGTGATGGCCGGGCCCGACGGCGAGTCGTACAAAGGCCGCGTCAACCAGGTGCTGACCTTCGAAGGTCTGGAACGCGTGCCGACCACCGAAGCGCAGCCGGGCGACATCGTGCTGATCGCGGGCATTCCGGAGATCGGCCTGGGGGTCACCGTGACCTCGATCGAAGATCCGCAACCGCTGCCCATGCTGGAGGTCGACGAGCCGACCTTGACGATGAATTTCTGCGTCAACAACAGCCCCTTGGCCGGCCGCGAAGGCAAGTTCGTCACCAGCCGGCAGTTGTGGGACCGGCTGCAGCGCGAGCTGCAATCCAACATGGCGCTGCGCGTGAAGGAGTCGGGTGAAGACGGTATCTTTGAAGTCAGCGGCCGCGGTGAGCTGCACCTGACGATCCTGCTGGAGAACATGCGCCGCGAAGGCTACGAGCTGGCGGTGAGCAAACCGCGCGTGGTGTTTCACGAGAAAAACGGCGAACGCCTTGAGCCAATAGAGCTCGTCACGGCCGACATCGAAGACCAGCACCAGGGCGGCGTGATGCAGGCACTCGGCGAACGCAAGGCCGAGCTCGTCAACATGGAAACCGACGGGCGCGGCCGGGTGCGGCTGGAGTACCGGATTCCGGCGCGCGGGTTGATCGGCTTCAGCAACGAGTTCATGAACCTGACGCGCGGCACCGGGCTCATTGCCAACATCTTCGACGGCTACGAGCCCTACAAGGGTGAGATCGCCGGCCGCAAGAACGGTGTGCTGATCAGCATGGACGACGGCGAGATCTTCACCTACGCGCTTGGCAAGCTGGACGACCGTGGCCGCATGTTCGTGAAGCCCGGTGACGCGGTCTACGAAGGCATGATCGTCGGCATCCACAGCCGCGACAACGACCTGGTCGTCAACGCCACGCGCACCAAGCAGCTTACCAACTTCCGTGTCAGCGGCAAGGAAGACGCGATCAAGGTCACAACGCCGATCGACGCCACGCTGGAGTACGCGGTGGAGTTCATCGACGACGACGAATTGGTCGAGATCACGCCCAAAAGCATCCGCATTCGCAAGCGTCATCTGAAGGAACACGACCGCAAGCGCGCCAATCGCGAAGCCGCCTGAGTCGATCGCAGTCGGGTGGATCTGCCGGTGTCATGACTCACCGTCAAGCCTTGGCAATGATGGTGGCTGCCACCTTGATGTGGAGCATCGCTGGCGTCGTGACCCGGCAGCTCGCTGCGGCGCACAGCTTCGAGATCACGTTCTGGCGCAGTGCGACCTGCGCGCTCGGTCTGCTGCCGATCCTGTGGTGGATGCGCGGCGGTGCGGCGTTGCGGCGCACCCTGCGCAGCGGTGGCCGAGCGCTGTGGTTATCGGGTTTGTGCTGGGCGGTGATGTTCACCGCTTTCATGGTGGCGCTGACCGTCACCACTGTGGCCAATGTGCTCGTCACGCTGGCCGTGGGCCCGCTGCTGACGGCATTGGTGGCGCACTTCGTGCTGCGCCAGCATCTGCCGCTGCGCACCTGGCTGGCCATTGCAGCGGCGGGCGTCGGCATCGCCTGGATGTTCGCGACTTCGATTCACGGTGGCCGCTTGCAGCATCTGCTGGGGTCGTTGATCGCCCTGTTGGTGCCGATCGCGGCAGCGGTGAACTGGAGCGTGCTGCAGCATCTGCGTGGGCAAGCAAAATCCCCCGACATGTTGGTGGCGGTGTTGATCGGCGCAGTGCTTTCTGCCTTGCTGAGCCTGCCGCTGGCGCTGCCCTTCGCGGCTTCGGCGCAAGACCTGGCCTGGCTGTCGCTGCTGGGTGTGGTGCAGTTGGCGATCCCGTGCCTGATGGTGGTGGCCACGACCCGCGTGCTGAGTGCACCCGAAGTGTCGCTGCTGGGTCTGCTGGAGGTGATCCTCGGCACCTTGTGGGCCTGGCTCGGCGCCGACGAAGTACCCAACCCGGCGGTGTTTGGTGGCGGCCTGCTGGTGCTGGGTGCACTGCTGGTGAACGGCTTGCTGTCGCTCAAACAGGGCGTGGCGCTGCCAGCCAGAGTGCCTGAGCCGGTGGGTGGCAAGCCCGTGGCTTGATAGCGGGCACACCGAATGCCGAGTCCAGGGTTCACCAACCTGGAGCATTCGTATGGCTAGTCGCTCAACCCCATCACCGACGGGCAAGCTGAAGCAGGGCGACGAGGTCACCTGGAACACGTCCCAAGGAACTACCGAGGGCACCATCACCCGCAAGGTGACGGGCACTGCCTATGTCAAAGGGGACGCCGGCGGTCATACCGCGAAGGCCTCGAAAGCTGAGCCGCAATACGAAGTCGAAAGCGCGAAGACAGGCAAGAAGGCGATCCACAAGCCGGGCGCGCTGCACAAGAAGTGAGCCTGCCGCAATCGGTCGGCGCTGGCCCGAGATGAGATGCGCAACGATTTGTCCGGCTTGCCGCTCGACGGCGCCGCGTCATCGTTCGTGCGCGTCGGCAACGCGTATCAACGTGACCTCAGAGGCGGCGCTGGAGTCCGCGCCGCCATTTCCAGATACGCGGTCTTGGCGCCTTGCAAGTGGTCGACGCAGACCTGTGCCAGGGCCCAGTTGTCGGTGCCCTTGAGCAGTTGGATGATCATGTGGTGGTCTCGCTCGGACGCAGCTGCGTGGTCGTAGTCGGCGGTCTTCTTCGAGCGCACCGGCAGGCTCAGCCACATGTAGTGCTTGATCGACTCCACCAGGTAGCTGTTGCGACAGGCCCCGAACATCGCCAGATGAAAGGCGTCGTTCGTCTCGTGCACGCCGCGGAAGTTGCTCGCCCGCAGGTGGCGACCGTATTCGTCGTGCAGTCGCTCGAGCTCGGCCACCACTGCCGGCGGTGCAGGCAAGGCGATGCGCAGCGCAGCCTGGCGCTGCAGCAGTTCCCGCACCTCGTAGATCTGCGTGACTTCGCGCGGCGCGAGAGAGCGCACCGCGACGCCCTTGTTTTTTTCACGTACGACGATGCCGATGCGCTCGAGTTCGACGAAAGCCTGGCGCACGAAGTGGCGGGTCACGCCGAAGCGGGCGATCAGGTTGTCCTCGATGAGCCGGGTGCCGGGGCCAAGCCGGCCGAAGATGATGTCGTCGCCGAGCAGCTTGGCCAGGCTGGCCGGCTCGTCGAGGGCCGGCACTCCCTTCGCTGTGCCGGCCACAGCTGGTGTGGCACCCAGGCTCATCCCAGTCCCCCAGGGGTATAGGCCGCCTCGACGAGGGCGAGGGTGCGCAGGTTGTCGCTGGCTGAGGTCTCGAACGGCGCGCCGCTTTCGATGCAGTCTACGAAGTGGCCAATGGCGTCGGCATACGACTGCGCGTAGCACGCCGCCATGTCGTAGCGCTGCTCGAAGGGCTGCGGCCCGGCGCAGCGCAGCGTGTCGCCTTCGAGCGAGAGGGTGCCGGCGCTGCCGATGAGCATAAGGCGGTCGACCAGCCCCGGCGGCTGGCCCTGCACCGCCAGGTTCGACAGCAGCGACACCGGCGCGCCGGCGGCCGTCTCGAATGCCAGGAAAGCACGGTCTTCGCCCCGCATGGCCGGCGATGCGCGGCCGAGGCGCGCATAGCGCAGCGTCATGTCGCCGAGCAGGAAGCGCAGCGTGTCGATGTGGTGAATCAGGACTTCCATCACCAGGGCGCGATCGAGCGTGGCCACGAAGGGCTGGCGCACCAGCGCAGGCAGGTCGCCGTGCTCGTCGGCAATGAGGCCAGAGGAGAGCAGCGTCATCTGCGCCTGCACGAGCTCGCCGATGCGCCCGTCGCGCAGGCTGCGCGCGAAGTCGCGGTAGTAGGGCCGGAAGCGCCAGTTCTCGTGGACCATGAGGCGACCGCAGCTTTCCACTTCGGAGACCAGCGTTTTCGCCTCGGCGAAGGTCGGCGCCAACGGCTTCTGGCACAGCACGGCCAGTCCCTTGGCAGCTGCCAGGCGTACCAGCTCGGCGTGAAATTCACGCGGCGCGGCGATGTCGACCGCATCCAAGTCGGTCTGCTCCAGCATCTGCGACGCGCTGGCGAAAACGCCGGCGATGCCGAACTCGGCTGCACGTGAGTTGGCCGCCGCCAAATTCGGGTCCGCGATCGCCACCACCTCGGCGCGGCCGCTGAGCCGGGCCCAGCCGGCCAGATGATGCTGTGTGACCCACCCGGCGCCGACGAGGCCGACGCGCAAGGGGCGGTTCGGGTTGAGAGTTGTCGTCATCGTTTGATTATCGATAATATCCACCCATCCACCCGCCAAAAAACCGAATGGGATCCCCATGACTCAGGGCATGCGCAAAGGGCTGACGTCGTATGGCGACGCCGATTTCTCACTTTTTCTGCGCAAGGCCTTCATCAAGGCCATGGGCCTGTCTGACGACGCGTTGTCGCGGCCAGTGGTCGGCATCGCCAACACCTATAGCGACTACAACGCCTGCCACGGCAACGTGCCCAAGCTGGTCGAGGCAATCAAGCGCGGTGTGATGTTGGCGGGCGCGCTGCCGATGGAGTTCCCGACGATCACCATCCACGAGTCGTTCGCTCACCCGACCAGCATGTTCCTGCGCAACCTGATGGCGATGGACACCGAGGAGATGATCCGGGCGCAGCCGATGGACGCGGTGGTGCTGATCGGCGGCTGCGACAAGACGATTCCGGCGCAGATGATGGCCGCTGCCTCGGCCGGCATGCCGGCCATCGTCGTGCCGGTCGGGCCGATGCTGGTGGGCCACTACCAGGGCGAGCAACTCGGTGCCTGCACCGACTGCAGGCGGTTGTGGGGCGAGCACCGCGGCGGCCGCATCGGCGCCGACGAGATCGAGCGCATCAACGAGCGGCTGGCGCCGACCGCCGGCACCTGCATGGTGATGGGCACCGCCAGCACCATGGCCTGCATCGTCGAAGCCATGGGGCTGGCATTGCCGCGCTCGGCTTCGATCCCTGCCACCCACGCCGACCGGCTGCGCTCGGCCGAGGCCAGTGGTTCGTTCGCCGCGGCGATGGCGAGCAACGGCGGCCCGACCCCGGCCGAGCTGATGACGCCGGCCGCCTTCCGCAACGCGATGGTGGTGATGCAGGCGATCGGCGCTTCGACCAACGGACTGATCCACCTCACCGCTGCGGCAGGCCGACTCGGCATTTCCATCGACCTGGACGAGTTCGACCGGCTCGGCCGTGAAGTGCCGGTGTTGCTCGACCTGAAGCCGTCCGGCAAGCACTACATGGAGCACTTCCACTGGGCCGGCGGCATGCCGCGTTTGCTGAAAGAGCTGGGCGATCTGATCGACCTCGACGCGCCGACCGTCACGGGCGCCACGCTGCGCGAGGTCGTCGCAGCAGCCGAGGACGTGGCGGGCCAGGACGTGATCCGACCGCGCTCCGCGCCGATCAAGCCGGTCGGCAGCATGGCGGTGCTGCACGGCAACCTGGCGCCGCGTGGCGCGATCATCAAGCAGTCGGCGGCGTCGTCGGAGCTGATGACGCACACCGGGCGCGCCGTCGTCTTCGAGTCGGTGCAGGACCTGACCGAGCGCATCGACGACCCGGCGCTCGACGTCACCGCAGACGACGTGCTCGTGCTCCGCAATGCCGGTCCGCTCGGAGCCCCGGGCATGCCCGAGGCTGGCTACCTGCCGATACCGATCAAGCTGGCGCGGCAGGGTGTCAAGGACATGGTGCGCATCTCCGACGCGCGCATGAGCGGCACCGCCTTCGGCACCATCGTGCTGCACATCACGCCGGAGTCGGCGGCGGGCGGGCCGCTAGGTCTGGTGTGCAACGGCGACCGCATCTTGCTCGACGTACCGGCCCGCCGCATCGAGTTGCAGGTCGACGATGCCGAGCTCGAACGCCGGCGCGTTGTGCAGGCCGGCGCAGTGCCCGCCGGCGCCGCTGCTGCGCCCGACCGCGGCTACGCGGCGCTGTTCCACCGCACCGTATTGCAGGCCGACGAAGGCTGCGACTTCGATTTCCTCGTCCCCGGAAAGACGAGATCATGAGCACCACGACATCGGCCGCTCCTGACTGTGACCCGCCGCCGCAGCACCCCGAACCAGCCGCGCGCAGGCTGCCACCCGGCACCTGCGACAGCCACTTCCACGTGTTCGGCCCGCAGGCTCGCTATCCGATGGATCCGCGGCGCAACTACACGCCGCACGAATCCAGCCTCGATGCCTATCGCAAAGTAATGGGTGCCATCGGCATCGGCCGCGGCGTGATCGTCCAGCCGAGTGTTTACGGCACCGACAACCGCGCCACGCTCGACGCGCTGCAGGCCGGGGGGCCGGCGTTCCGCGCCATCGTGGTGCCGGCCGCCGACGTGAGCGACGACCAGCTCGAGCGCATGCATGCGCTCGGGGTGCGCGGGCTTCGCCTCAACCTGCTCAACCCACAGATGCTCACGCTCGACGCGGCGCTCGCCATCCTCGCCCGTGTGGCCGGCCGCGGCTGGCACCTGCAGGTGCTGCTCGATCTCGGCAAGGAGCCCGATGCCCTGCGGTCGTTGGTCGACAAGACCAGCGCGCCCGTCGTCGTCGACCACATGGGCAAGCTCGCGCCCAACACGCGCAAACACCCCCTGTTCGATCTGCTCAAAGCCGGCGCATGCTGGGTCAAGCTGAGCGGCGCCTACCGCGTCAGCGCCGAGCCGCCGCCGCATGCCGATCTGACCGGGCTCGCCCGCGCCTTCGCCGACGCCAACCCCGCGCAGGTAATCTGGGGCAGCGACTGGCCGCACACCGAACTCCACCAGGGCACCCCGAGCGCCGCTTCGCTTGCCGCGCTGGTACAGGCCTGGTTGCCCGATGAAGCGCTGCGCCACCAGATCTGCGTCAGTAACGCCAGCCGGCTCTACGGTTTTATCGAAGAGGAGATTGCTCCATGACCGCTTCCCGACTGCGCGGCGTCATCGCCGCCACCGCCACGCCCGTCCATGCCGACTTCTCGCCCGACATCGAGCGCCTGCTGCCGCATCTGCGCCATCTGCTTGAGGACGGCTGCGACGCGATCAACCTGCTCGGCACCACCGGCGAGGCCAATTCCTTCGCTTTGGCGCAGCGCCTGCGCGTGATGGTCGCGGTCAAAGAGGGCGGTCTGCCGATGGACCGTTTCATGGTCGGCACCGGCGTGTGCTCGCTTGACGAAACCGTTCAGCTGACGCAGGCCGCAGCCGACCTCGGCTTCGCCGGCGCCCTGGTCCTGCCGCCTTTCTTCTATCCCGACATCGCCCCAGCGGCGCTGCTGGCCTACGTCGATGCGCTCGTCGCGCGCCTGCGGCCGGGTGCGTTGGCGCTCTACCTATATCACATCCCCCAGAACACCGGCGTGCCCTGGCCGGTGGAGGTGGTGGCGGCGCTGGCTGAAAAGCACGCCGGCCTGGTGTGCGGCATCAAGGACAGCGCGGGGGACCTCGCCTATTCGCGCGCAGTCGTTGCTGCGGCGCCCGGCTTCGCGGTTTTTCCGAGTTCAGAGGCCACGCTCTGGCAGGCCACGCGCGATGGCTTCGCGGGCTGCATCTCGGCCACGACCAACTTGACGGCGGGCGATTCACAGCAGGCTTGGTCGAACCAGGGCAGCGAGGCTGGCAAAGTGGCTGTCGAACGGGCGACCGCCTGCCGCACCCACCTCGCCCGTCATGCCCTGGTGGCGAACGTAAAGGCCGCGCTGGGTGTGTTGTACGGCGATGCCCAATGGGCCCGTACCTGTCTGCCGCTGCTGCCGCGCAGCGCGGCGCAATCCGACACCCTCGCCGGCGACTTGCGGAACGCTGGCCTCAAGCTGTGATTATCGACGCCGGCTCGACCGACCAAGGACGTTGCAGGCATCAACGGGGCCATCGGGTTCTGGATTATTGACGATCGCCGCCAATTTCGTTCTACTCCTGATCGCCCGCCACCTTCCGAGAAGCACACCATGTTCACTATCGCATCCCTGCTGCGCGCGTTCCTGTTCTCGCTCAGCCTTGTGTCGGCCGGCTCGGCTATCGCCCAGGCCAAGCCTTATTCCTTCGCCTACGACCAGCCCAAGACCAGCGCGTACGGCTACGGTGCCGACGTCTTCGGCAAACGTCTTTCGGAACTGAGCAAGGGCAGCCTGTCGATCAACCAGTACGCCGGGGCCCAGCTCGGTTCGGAGGCGCAGACGTTGCAGAAGGTGCAGACCGGCGACATCGACTTCGTGCTGGTTTCGACGGCCAACGCCTCGACGATCCAGCCCGAGTCCGGCGTGTTCTCGCTGCACTACATCTTTCGCAGCCCAGAACACACGGTCAAGGTACTGACCGATGCCAGGGTAATCGCTGCCATGCGCGAGATGTACGCCGCCAAGGTCAAGGGCGCCCACATGCTCACCCTCGGCACCCAGGGCCTGCGCAACCTGTACTGCAAGAAGGAGATCAGGAACGTCGGCGACCTGAAGAACGTCAGGTGCGGGTGCAGGCCACCGCCACCGAAGACGCGCTCTTCCCCGCCTACGGCGCGCAGATCGTCCACATGCCGTTCGGTGATGTCTACACCTCGCT
>JALYUN010000341.1 GCA_030853725.1 Pseudomonadota bacterium
GCATCACGCCGGCCAAAGCCTCGTCGATCAGTCCGTTGACGGCGAAGCCCAGGGCCAGCTCACGGCCTTCGCCGGTGTGGCCGCCGACCAGCGCGCAGTTCGCGTCGTTCAGCATTTCCACGGCGCCGGTCATCATCTGCAGCAGCAGGTCCTCGACCTTGGCTTCGAGCCCCGGCGGCACGGTGGCGATGGCGGTGGCCGACTGGGCCTCGCCGCCCATCGCGAAGATGTCGCCCAGCGCATGGTTGGCGGCGATTCGGCCAAACACGTAAGGGTCGTCGATGAACGCGCGGAAGAAATCCACGGTGTGCACCAGCGCCTTGCCCGGCGGCACGCGCAGCACCGCAGCGTCGTCGGGCGCATGCAGGCCGATCAGCACGTCGTCGCGCGCCACCGGCACCAGTGCGCCGAGAGCGCGTGACAACACCGACGCGCCAACTTTGGCGCCGCAACCACCGCAGCGCATGGCGATCGCCGAGATCGCCTGCAACGACTCTTCCTCGGTCAGCCGCAGTTGCGGCGCGGCGGTGGGTTTCTGCACCCGGTCGGCATCCATCGGTGGAAACTCGCTGAAACGCCGCATGAAGCGCCGGTCGATCCAGTCCTTCCAGCGCCACACCCAATCGCCTTCGAAGCCGATGGCGCCGCGCGATGCCACCGCATGCCGGTCGCCGGTGCTGATCAGCGCCAGCCAGTGGCGCTGCGGCCGGTAGGCGCGCAACGACTGTCCGAGCACGCTGCGGCGCAGGTTCTCGGCCAGTGGTGGACCCATGCGCACGGCGAATACGCCGGCCTTCTCCAGCGGTCGGCCGACGATGGAGGCGATGTCGCCGGCGGCGAAGATCAGCGGGTCGGTCACCGACTGCAAGTGTTCATTGACCTCGATGAAACCGCCGCCGTCCAACGCCAGACCGGTGGTGCGCAACCATGGTGCGCCACCGGCCTGGGTCACCCACAACACTTCGTCGGCGGCCCAGGTCTGGCCGTCGGCGCTGGTCAGGTCACCCGACGACACTTCGCGCACCTCGGCGTTGCGATGCAAGCTCACGCCGCGTGCTTGCAACACCCGCTCGAAGCGGCTGCGCACGCCGGCGTTGTGAGTGGGCAGGATGTCTGCGCCGGCGGTGTACAGATGGAACGACAGTTCGTCCGGGTCGCGGCCCAGCGCCTGGAGTTCGTTGCGCAGCCGGTACTGCATCGCCAGCGTCAGTTCGACGCCGCCGGCACCGCCGCCGACCACCGCAATGGTGCTGCGCCCGGCATGGCGCCGCACCCGTTCCAGCAGCGCCAGCCAGCGTTCGTTGAACTGCCGGATCGGCTTGACCGGCAGCGCGAACGCATCGGCGCCTGGCACCTGCGCCATCTGCGGCGTCGAGCCGATGTTGATCGACAACAGGTCGTAGGCGATCGGCGGCCGGTCGCGGCACAGCACGCGCTGCGCGCCGCGATCGATGCCGGTGGCTTCGGCGCGGAACAGGCGTGCGCCGGCGAAGACGCACAGTCGGTCGAGGTCGATGTGCACCGCGTCGTAGCCGTAGTGGCCGGCGATATAACCGGGCAGCATGCCCGAATAGGGTGTGTGGCTGTCGCTGCAGATCAGGTTCAGACGCACGCCGGCCAGCGGCTTCATCGCGAAGCGGCGCAGCACGCCGACGTGACTGTGGCCGCCACCGATCAGGACGATGTCGCGCAGGACGGGCTGTTCAGAAGTTTGCACTCGCGGATCAGTTTGCTGGAGGGGTCAAGAAGGCGGCACGACGCGGGGCATTGTCGGCGCCTGTGAGGCGATCTCGCATTCGAGAATCGCAGATTTTCCGCGGTCGGGAAGCGCAGTGGCTGCCAGCCTGAAGCGCCCGACGATCGCGATTTTTAAAGCACTTTCTCACCGGGTTCGACTGCCGACCTCCGGCTTCGTCAGCAGTCCCTGACGACTTCAGGGCGGCAAAGCGGGCGCACTTGCCCATCGGGGTTCTCCTGCGCCATTGCGGTCACCGACCGCTGTCATTTCGACCCCGCCGTATGCGTATGGCTGTGCCCATCGGCGTGAACCTGGGATTTTGCAGCGGCTTTCCCTACGGTTTCGTGCGATGCCATGGACGTGTCTGCTGGTGACATGGGTGATGTGGTGCCCGAACCCGCGGCAGGCTCATGCACCGGCTTCGAACCGGCTTCCTCGTGATCGGAATGGTCATGGGCCTCGCCCGCCTCGGCATGCTCCTCGTGGCCGTCCCCGTGACCATGTTCATCCGCTTCCCCCTCATCCGCTGCGCCATGCGAATGTCCGCCGCTGCTGGCGACCAATTGTTCGTACTGCTTGATGTCCATCTTGGGCATCCGGACCAAGAACGCAGTCAGGTTCCAGGCCGCCTCGTCGTTCATGCTCTTGCCCCAGGCCGGCATGCCCGATGCCTTGATCCCGTGCTTGATGGCCCAGAAGGCATGATCGGGCTCCACTGTTTCGAGGCTGAGATTCGGCGGTGCGGGATACAGGCCGCGACTCAGCTCCGTGGGCTCCATTTGCGGCGCCAGGTGGCAACCAACGCACATCGCCTGGTAATTCCCGGCGCCTTCGACGATGCGCCGTTGTTCACTGAGATCGGGAATCTGCAGGCGCGCGGCGCGTGTCTCCATCGACCGCTCGCGCAACGTCCCCAGCAGATAGCTGACCGGCGCGGTGTGCGAGTCGTCCGCTGCGATGTTGTAAGCACCGCTGGCGATGAAGATCGCGGCTCCGGCGGCAGCGCCGACGAGAAGCACACCGGTGGTCAAAAGTACGTGTTTGGTAACGGGTCTCATATGGCTGCCCCTCGCAGAATTTTGTTGAAGTAAGCAGCGCGACGGCGCTGTTTGGGCAGATGCCGTGCGAGATCAGCCTTGGCGCCGATCGATCAAGAAGCGGCATGGCCGGGGCACGGGCCGACGGGCCGTGTCCCTCATGACCGACTGCGGCGAAAGCCAGGGCAGGCATCGACAACAGCGGTACGGACAGGAATCGATTGGAAGTGTTCATCTGCATGATTCCGTTTCGAGAAAAATGCAGGATCACCGAAGGAGGGATCAAAACCAGAATCGGACCCCGGCAACGAAGCGCGTGTCGCGTTTGTCCTGGCCCGATTCCTTGGCCAGGTCTGCGGTGCGACCGAACTTGGCGTTCCAGGACACACCGACATACGGCGCGAATTGGCGGCTGATTTCATAGCGCAGCCGCAGACCTGTT
>JALYUN010000342.1 GCA_030853725.1 Pseudomonadota bacterium
TGCCACAGGTGGTCGGCTGCGCGCTGCTGTGCCGTGGCCAGATCGTCTTCGGGCTGCTCGAACAAGCCGGGGTGCAGGTGGTCGACCCGGCCGCGTTCGCACTGCAGCGCAGCCGCGTACACGCTCAGGGGTTGCTTCGACGGCATCTTGTGCGCCGCCGATCCAACCCGCACAGCCGCCGGCGTTGCGGTCACCGCGTTGATCGCTTCAGGCCGCACCATGCCAGCGGTGCGGCAGCGACACCACGCCTTGCTCGACATGGTCTTGCACGACTTCGAGCGCGGCCACGTGTTCACCCGATGCGTAGACGTTGATGCCGCGGTGGCACAGCACGTAGGCCGAAACGGTGTAGCGCCCCTTCAGCAACGGCAGTGCCGGGAATTCCAGTGTGGTGCTGACATGGCCGGCTGCGCTGCGCGGCAGGGTCACGCCGTCGAGCCAGTTGCCGGCGCTGGTGACGGCGCGACCGTCGGCGCCCTGGATCACTACGCCCAAGGTCGGCGCTGGAATCTGCGGGTCGCTGCGGTAGGCCACGTCGATCAACAGCGGGTCGACTCCACTGCGGAAGCTGCCGCCGTGGGCGGGCGAGCGCACGGTGACGTGCTCAATCGCAGCCGACTCCGACTGGAAGTGTTGCGCCTGCGCCGGCAGATCGCTCTTGCCTTGTTCATGACGCGACAACCATTCCGAATATTCGACCGTGGCCTGGTGCGCCGGGCCGTCGAAGCGCACCGTGCCGCCTTCGATCCACAGCGCGCGGTGGCACAGCGATTCCACCGTGAACATCGAATGCGAACAGAACAGGATCGTCGTGCCCTGCTCTTTCAGCGCCATGATGCGTTCGTACGATTTGCGTGCGAAGGCGCCATCGCCGACCGACAGCGCTTCGTCCACCACCAGGATTTCCGGGTCCATGCTGGTGGCCATCGAAAACGCCAGCCGCATGAACATGCCGCTGGAATAACTGCGCACCGGCTGGTCGACAAAAGCGCCGATGCCGGCAAAGTCGACGATGTCGTCCATGCGCCGGTTGACCTCTGCTGCACTCAAGCCGAGCAGCGGTCCGTTCAGGCGCACGTTTTCGCGTCCGGTGAGTTCGGTGTTGAAGCCCGCGCCCAGCTCCAGCAGTGCCGCCACTCGCCCGCGCACGTTGCGCGTGCCACGGCTGGGTTGCAGCACGCCGCAGACGATCTGCAGCAGCGTCGACTTGCCGGCGCCGTTGCGCCCGATGATGCCGACGACTTCACCGCGACGCACCTGCAGGTCGATGCGGTGCAGCGCGTCGTGCTGGCGCGCGCCCGAAGGCCGGCCGCTGAACTGCTGCCACAGGCGACGCCAGGGCTGCGATTCCAGCGAGTAGCTTTTGGCCACATCGCGCAGGTCGATCACCAGGTCGTTTTCCATCTCAGTTCCGCCGGGCCGTTCCCAAGGGACTGAGCGCCCTCTCGGGGGGCAGCGAGCAAAGTGAGCGTGGGGGCATGTGTCTCTAGACGAGATCGGCGAAGCCGGGCCGCAAGCGCTTGAAGGCCCACCGGCCACCGAAGAACAACAGCAGCAGCACGGCGCCCTGCAGCAAACCCAGTTGCACATCGAAGGGGTCGCCGAACCAGGCGCTGCGAAAGAGTTCGATGGGCGCCGTGAGTGGGTTGATCTTCAAGACCACCTTCAACGCCACGGGCGCAGACGCCACCGGATAGAACACCGGCGAGAGGAACATCAGCCCGGTGATCGCCAGCGGAACCAGGTGCTGCAGGTCGCGCAGATAGCAGCCCAGCGCCGCCAGCCACAACGCCAGGGTGTACTGCAACAGCAGCGTCCAGGCAAAAGCCGCGAACAGCCACAGCCACGACCAGCGCAGTCCTTCTCCCACCACCACGATCAAACCACCCAGCACCGCCACCTGCAGCAGCATGTGCAGCGCCACCTGCATCAGCAGTGCCACGCACAGCAACTCCAGCGGGAACACCACGCGCTTGACGAGGTTGGCGTTGTCCTGGATCAACCGGGTCGCACGCGTCGCGACTTCGGCCACCGCCGTGAACACCGTCAGCCCGGCGAACAGCCGCGCCACGTAGCCAAAGCCGTCTACACCCGGGCCACCGGCAACCACGCCCCAGCGTGCCTGGAACACACCGCGAAACACCAACGTGTAGACGCCCACCATCAAGAGCGGCGTCAGCAACGCCCAGGCCACACCGGCGACGCTGCCGCGGTAGCGCGCCAGGATGTCGCGCTTGGCCAGCGGCCAGGCCAACGCCCAGGGGGTGCCGAACCACGCCAGCAGATGTGCGGCCCGCTGCGTGCGACGGCCTGGCGACGAAGCGGTTACGGGCATCGGCGGCTATCGAATCTGCGTGACCGAGTTGACCACCACTTCGGGCTGTGGATAGTTTTGCAGTGCGGCGTTCAGGAAGCGGGTGTCGACCTTGCCGATCTCGTCCAGCACGTCCAGGCCGGTAATGATGTGGCCGAAGACCGCATAGCCCGGCATGGTGTCGTCGACGCGATCGAAGGCGGGGTTGTCCTTGATGTTCAGGTAGTACTGCGCCGTAGCCGAATCGGGCAGGTTGCTGCGGGCCATGGCGATCGTGCCACGCAGGTTCAGCAACCCGGTGTTCTCGAGCACGATCGGCGGGTACAGCGGGTCCTTGTTCACCGGCCCGGTGGTGTAGCCGCCGCCCTGTGCCAACGTGCCGGGCACCACGCGGTGGATCAGCGTCATGTTGTAGAAGCCGGCACCCACGTAGCGCATGAAGTTCAGCGCGGTGACCGGTGCCGCGGTCGGGTCGATCTCGATCGTCATGGTTCCGGTGCGGGCGCCCTGCGTCACGCTCATGACCACCTGCGGATTCGGCACGCTGAACTTCAAGCGCGCGATCTCGTCGCCGTTGGCCTTGCGCACATGGGCCATGTAGTCGCCCACGCCCAGCAACTGGCAACCGAACTGAGTCTGCGAGTCGGTCGGGCTCGGCGCCCGTACGACATCGCCGCAGGCACCGTCCACTGTCATCTGCAAGTCGGTTGCTTCGAGCCCCGACCCGTTGACAGTCACCACCACGGCCCGGCTGTAATTCAAGCTGCCGGCCGATAGCGTGGTGACCTGCACGCTGCCGCTGTTGCCGCCGCCGCAGGCCGTCAGCAACAGGCTGGACAACAACAACAACCAGTGGGCACGGGTGGATCGAAGAAGGGGCACGAGTTTCATGGCTGTTTGGTGTTGACGGTTGGCGTTGATGCTGTCGTTGTCGTTGTCGCTGCCTTGGACGGGCTACCCGGCCCGGCCAGAAAGCGGTCTACGACCTCTGCCACGTCGTGCATCGACATTCCCGCCTGCAGCATCAGCCGCACGCGCGACAGCAGGCCTTCGATGCGGGACTGCGACAGGTCGCGCGCTGCCGAGAAGGTGGCGGCTTGCGCAATCGCCAGGTCGCCGACCGTACCGACGCCGATCTCCAGCGCCCGACGTGACCCCTGCTCGGCCAGCGTGGTGGAATCGAGTGCCGTGGCGTAGGCGCTGACTTTCTTTTCGCTGTTGACCACAGCCTGGAAATAGCGTTGCACGTCGACCAGGATGGTGTCGCGTTCCAGCCGCACCTGCTCTTCGACCTGCGCTTGCCGGATCTGGGCTTGCTCGATGCCGGCGTCGATACCGCCGCCGCTGTAGAGCGGCACGGTAAGCTGCAATCCGATGCTGCGCACCTCGGTGTTCTGGCCGATGGCGGTGGTGGAATCGTTCTGCTGCTTGGCCAGACCCGCCACCAGATCCAGGCGCGGCAAGTGCCCCGCCTTCTGCCGCTGCACCGCCTGGCGTGCGACTTCGCGGTTGCGCTCGCGCGCCTGCAGCAACGGACTGTCGCGCAGCGCCAGGTCGACCCAGTCACCGAGCCGGTCCGGGAACAACGGCTCTGCTTCGATCTGCTTCGGAAGCTCGGTGGCCCGGGCGTCAGGCACCCCTGTCACCTGCGCCAGCTTGGCGCGCGCCAGGTCGACCTGGTCACGCGCTTCTACGACGCGCGCACGCGAAACATCCAGATTGCCCAGGGTCTGCGCCACCTGCACCTTGGTGCCTTCGCCGCGGTCCAGCCGCCGCTGGGTCTGCTCGGCCTGCGTTTCAAGACTCGTGACCTGAGCCTGACTCAACCGCAGCACATCTTCGGACAGCAGCGTTTGAAGGTAAGCCCCGGTGACGCGCTCGATCAAGTCCAGTCCCTGGGTGCGGAACACCGCTTCGGCCACTTCGGACTGGGCTTTGGCCTGGCGGTAGACGCTGATCGACTCGTAGTTGAAGATCGGCACACGCAGGTTCAGGCTGGCCTGCGGCGCGGTGTAGTCCAGCGGCACACGCACTTCCTGGTTGAGGCCGTTCGGAAAGGTGCGGATGCCGACGATCTTGGAATCGGAGGCAGTCAACGACACCGCCGGCAAAAGCCCGGCCCGGGCGATCGGCACACCGATCTTTGCCGCGTCGTACTCGTAGCCGGCGGAACGGTAGGCGGCGTCGTTGCCGCGCGCAGCGTCCAGCGCTTCCTGAAACGTCATCGCATGCGCGCCGGCGCACAGCAGCGTTGCTGCCAAAGCCAACGGTTTGAATCTCTGCGCCATCGTCATTTCTCGGTCATCGAGGTGTTGACGCGCCGCAGCAGCGGGTCCAGCAGATAGGTCAGCAGCGAACGCTCACCGGTCTTGATCATGACCTCGGCCATCATGCCGGGCAGCACCACATTCGGGCCCAGCGCCTTCTTGCCGGCCGCTGTCAGTTCGATCTTGCCGATGTAGTGACTGGCAGTGCCGGCAGCGGTCGACTCGGTGATCGCGTCACCGGACAAGGCCACCAGCTTGCCCAGCACCACCAGGTGCGGATGTGAAGCGAAGGCCGAAAAGCGCACCTCCACTTCGTTGCCGACTTGCACCCGGTCGATGATTTGCGGGGGCAGCTTCACGTCGAGCACCGTCGGCTCGTTGGCCGGCAAAATGTCCATCAGGTGCTGGCCCGGGGCCACCACGCTGCCCAGGCCGCCGGTGGTCAGGCCGATCACCTGGCCGTCGACGGGCGACCTGATCTGCATGCGGTCGCGCTCCTGCGTGATCGCCTTCAGCTTGTCCTCGTTGGCCTGCACCTCGCGGCGCAGGTCGGCGAGCGCGCCGGAGCTGTCCTTGACGTACTCCTGGCGCCGCTGCGCGACGCGCTCGCGGGCTTCGGCCGTGGCGCTCTGCGTGCGCTGCATGCTCGACTCCAGATCGGCCAGGGTCGAATTCAGTTCGGCCTGGGCTTGTTCAAGTTGCAGCGCCTGGTTGCGCGGTGCAAACCCCTCGTCGGCCAGCGTGCGCACCGCGTTGAGCTGCTTGGTCTGAACCACTTTCTGGGCTTGCTTGGCCGCGATCACTTCAACCAGGCCGCGCCGCTGTTCTTGGGTCGTGGTGACTGCCGCCTGCAGCGCCGCGATGTCGGCTCGCCCGGCCGCGCGCCGGGCGTCGAAGAGCTGCTGCTGCACCGCCATGTTCTGCTTGGCGATCGCGTCGTCGGCTTTCAGCAAGTCGGGGTGCCAGGTGATGCTGCTGGCACCCGAAAGCTCGGCGAGCAAGCGGCTTTCCAGCGCGCGCTGCGACAAGTAGTTCTGGCGGATGCCTGCGTAGGTGGCGTTGGTGATGGCCGGGTCCAGCACCAGCAGCACGTCGCCCTTCTTGACCTGCGAGCCTTCTTCGACCAGCAGCTTGTCGATGACGCCGCCTTGCACGTGTTGAATGACGGTGCGGCGCGACTCCACCGACACCGTGGCCGGCGCCGCCACGCCCTGTTCCAGCGGGGCGAAGGCGGCCCACAACATGAACAGGCCGAAGCCGACGATCAAGACCCAGAAGCCGAGTCGGATCGGGCGCCCGGTGTCCGACAGGCGCCGCAGATCTTCGGCGTCGCTGATCTGCTGGGGGGTGGGTGTAGGGCGCGAGGTCAGCGCGCCGGGTGCGGCGGTTGCGAGCGTGGTCGATGCAGTCATGGTGTTCTAGGCGTTCGTGTTCAGGGCGGGCGCAGCAGGGCCGCGCGCGGCGGCGGCCGGTGCCAGCGAAGATGATTTGGACATCGGCAGCAGCTTGGTGATGCGGCCTTCTTCCAGCACCAGCACGCGGTCGACAACCGCCAGCAAATGCTGCTGGTGGACGATCATGAAGACGGTGCTGCCGCGCGCCTTGAGCGCTGCCACCGCCCGCATGAGCGAGGTTTCTCCGACGTCGTCGAGGTTGGCGCTGGGTTCGTCCAGCACCACGATCTGCGGGTGGTTCAGGATGGCGCGCGCCAGGCCGATCCGCTGGCGCTGCCCGCCCGATAGCGAGCTACCGCCATCGCCTATGGGCGTGTCGTAGCCGCCGGGTTGGCGCAGCACCATGTCGTGGATGCCGGCGGCCATCGCAGCCTCGATCACAGCGTTGGAGGGCAGGTCGGCGAAGCGGGCGATGTTGCCGGCAATGGTGCCGTCGAACAGTTCCACGTCTTGCGGCAGGTAACCGAGCTGCGGGCCCAGCACCTCGCGCGGCCAGTCGTTGATCTCGCGGCCGTCGATCAGCACCTCCCCGCTGGCGTCGGGCCACACGCCCAGCAGGCAGCGCGCCAGCGTCGACTTGCCTGCACCCGATGGGCCGACGATTCCGATCACCTCGCCGGCCTTGAATGTGGCGTCGAGCCCGCGCAGGATGGGTTCCTCACGGCCCGGCGCCGTGGCAGTCAGACCGCGCAGCGTGACCTGGCCCAAGACCGTGTCGACTGGCGTCGCCAAGTCTGCTTCGGGGTGGGTTTCGAACAGGACGTTGAGACGGTCGAAGGCAGCCCGCGCATCGGCGAACTGGCTCCAGACCTGCACGATCAAGCCCACCGGCCGCAGCGCGTTACCCATCAACGCGTTGCTTGCCACCATCGCACCTACGCCCATCTGGCCACGGATCACCAGCACGGCACCCATCGACAGCATGAGCGCCTGCTGCGTGTACTGCAGCCATTTCATCACCGCCTGGATGCGATGCTGCGCTTCGTGCGAACGCGAATGTTGTTCGGCCTGCAGGTCGTTCAGCGCCTGCCACTGGCGGCGCAGGTTGCCCTGCATGCCCATGGCATGCACCGTTTCGGCATTGCGGAACTTGGCCTGCAGGTATTGCTGGGCGTCCAACGACAGGTTTTGCAGCGTCTTGCGGCTGCGCATGGCGTAGCGGTGCGAAGTGAAGCCAAGAACCAGTTGCACGATGACAAAGAACACCGCCAGCCAGCCGAGCCACGGGTGCATCAGGAACAGCGCCGCAATGAACACCAGGGTCCACGGCGTGTCGACCATCGCGAATACCCCATTGCCGGTGAGGAACTGCCGCAGCGCGTTCAGGTCCAGCAGCGGCTGTGTCGGGTTGCCGTGGCGTGCGCTCAACTGCGCCTTGAAGGCGGCACTGAAGACGCGGCGATTCAGCGCCTCGTCGAAGCGGCTGCCGGCGCGCACCAGCAGCATCGAACGCACCCATTCGGCGAAAGCCATCACCGCCAGGAAAAACACCAGCAACACCGTCAGTGCAGTCAGCGTCACCAGGTTGTGGCTGAAGAAGACGCGGTCAAAGACCTGCAGCATGTAGATCGTCGGCGACAGCATCAGCAGATTGACGAACGCGCTGAAGATGACGACCCAAATGAACTCCTTGCGGAAGGTCAGCAACAGCCGGCCGATCGGACTGCGCTGCAGAAACCGCGGCCCGGCCGACGCGCCGCGCGGCGCGGGCAGTGCGAGCGTCGCGGCCGCTTCGTTGCCGCGTTCGACATGGGCACCGGCCTTCGCACGCAGAGTGCTCATGCTGCGGCTCCTTGTGCCGGGTTGGGTGCGGTCAACGCCGCAGCCTGGCCGGACTGCGCCGCAGCGCGGGCCTTGGCTTGTTCCTGCATCTGTGCAACGGCCTTCTCATTGGCTTCCTTGATGGCACCCATCACTTCGTCGCGCGTGCCGAACTTGGCGACCACGCCGTCGTTCAGCAGCAGCACGTTGTCGGCCTCGGCCAGCAGGTTGCGTCGGTGGCTGATCGCCACCACCGTGGTACCGCGCGCCTTCAGGG
>JALYUN010000351.1 GCA_030853725.1 Pseudomonadota bacterium
AAGGACTGGCGCACCGACCGCGTGCTGCGGCGCCTGGAAGCGATGCTGGCGGTGGCCGACCGCACCTGCAGCCTGATCATCACTGGCAACGGCGATGTACTGGAACCCGAGCACGGCATCGTCGCCATCGGATCCGGGGGTGCGTTCGCGCAAGCGGCGGCACGTGCCTTGTTGGACCACACCGAGATGTCGCCGCCAGAGATCGTCAAGCGTGCGCTGGAGATCGCCGGCGACATCTGCATCTACACCAACCACAGCCACACGGTCGAAGTTCTGGAATGAACAGATGTCGATGACACCGCAAGAAATCGTCTCCGAACTCGACCGCCACATCATCGGCCAGCAGGCGGCCAAGCGTGCGGTGGCGAACGCGCTGCGCAACCGTTGGCGGCGCCAGCGCGTGGAGGGGTCGCTGAAAGGCGAGATCACGCCCAAGAACATTTTGATGATCGGCCCGACCGGGGTGGGCAAGACCGAGATCGCACGGCGCCTGGCGCGGCTGGCCGATGCGCCTTTCATCAAGGTCGAAGCCACCAAGTTCACCGAGGTGGGTTATGTAGGCAAGGATGTCGACGCGATCATCCGCGACCTGATGGACGTGGCGGTAAAGCAGGAACGCGAGCGGCAGATGAAGGCCCGCCGCGCGGCTGCCGAGGACGCCGCCGAGGAACGTGTGCTGGACGTGTTGGTGCCCCCCAGCCGCGACGCCAAGGAAGCGCGCGAGGCCCGCAGCATCGGATTCACAAGCGATGCAGTCGATGCCCCGCCCGACAACACCGCGCGCCAGGTGATGAGGAAGCGTTTGCGGGAAGGCGCGCTGGACGACAAGGAGATCGAACTCGACCTGGCCGAAGCCCGACCGTCGCTGGAAATCATGGGTCCGCAAGGCATGGAAGAAATGGCCGAACAGCTCAAAGGCATGTTTAGCCAGATGAGCCCGCAGAAGCGCCAGACGCGCAAGCTGAAGATCCGCGACGCGCTCGACAAGCTGGTCGAGGAAGAAGCCGCAAAGCTCGTCAACGAAGACGAAATCCGCGCTGCGGCGCTGGCCAATGCCGAGGGCAATGGCATCGTCTTCATCGACGAGATCGACAAGGTGGCTTCGCGCAGCGACAGCCACAGCAGCGCCGAGGTCAGCCGTCAGGGCGTGCAGCGCGACCTGCTGCCGCTGGTGGAGGGCACCGCCGTCAGCACCAAGTACGGCATCGTCAAGACCGACCACATGCTGTTCATCGCCAGCGGCGCATTCCACCTGGCCAAGCCCAGCGACCTGATTCCCGAACTGCAGGGTCGCTTCCCGATCCGGGTCGAGTTGCAGTCGCTGTCGGTGGCCGACTTCGAAGCCATCCTGACCAGCACCCACGCCAGCCTGATCAAGCAATATCAGGCGCTGCTGGCCACCGAAGGCGTGACGCTGGACATCACCCCGGACGGCGTGCAGCGGCTGGCGCAGATTGCCTTCGAGGTCAACGAACGCACCGAAAACATCGGCGCCCGTCGGCTGGCGACGGTGATGGAACACCTGCTGGATGAGATCAGCTTCGACGCCCCCAACCGTGATGGCCAGACGGTGACGATCGATACCGGGGTGGTCGACGGCCGGCTGGCGGCGCTGGCCAAAGACGAAGACCTGTCGCGCTTCATTCTCTGACTTCCGGACCCCGGATTCAGATCGGTGACAGGGCGACTTCGGCGGCGCGCGCGAGCGCAGTGCCGCTCTCGGGCTTCGGCCGGACAGCAGTCTTCAGCGCCAGCCCGACCGCAGCCGCATAGCTTTCCCCGACCCCGGCGAGGCGCTCGGACTCGGTTTCGACCGCGCCCAGCCGCAGCCGCAGCAAACGTCGGGTGCCCCGCACTTCGCGCGCTTCGATGCGGTTCAGCGTGCCGAACAACTGGTGCCAGCGGGCCCACGCAAAACCCTGCAACCTTGCCGCCGCCTGCAGCTCGCCCAAGTGCACCAGCGCGTCAGGCAGGTGCAACAGCGCCACGGTCAGCTCCAGCGTGTTCTGTTGCTGCCAACCCGCGCGGATGCTGCCCCGGAAGGCATCGGCAGCTTCGGCCCAACGGCGTTCGCGCACCAACACCCGTCCCAGCTGCCGTGAAAAAGCCATGACACCCAGCTGATTGCTGCGGACGTGCGCCTGCGCCACCACATGCTTGTATATCTGGATCGCATCGCCGGCCCGGCCCATCCAACCCCAGATCGTGGCGCGGTCCACGAGGCGGCTGGTGATCATGTTCGCGTCACCCAATTGCTCGGCAATAGCCTGGCAGCGCGAAATCAACTTGTCCGCACTGACGTAGTCCTGTTGCAGGTTGACTCGGACCATCGCCATCGTCCGCAGGACCATTTCCAGTGCACGCAAGTCCCCGCCGGGCTCGACCAACGCCAGCGCCTCGTGCACGGCCTGTTCGACGCGCTCGTCATGCACGCCCATGGAATACCGCACCCAGGCCCAGCGCATCATCAAAATGCCGCGCCGGGTGGCGTCAGCGGGTTGCACAGGGCCACTGACAGGTACGGGCACCGGCGCCAGCGCTGCTTCCATGTGTTCCAGCGCCTGCCTGCCATCGCCCTGGCACATCCGCGCCCAGGCCAGCAGGTCGAGCGCATCGGCGCGCAGTGCGGGGTCGAAGCCCAGATCCGCGGCCCGATCGATGGCTGCTTCGAGTCCCTGCACCGTGGCCAGCGGCAACGTGGAACGGGCCCAGTAGCCGTGGACTGCCACAGCCAGATCCAGGCCCGCCAGCGGCTCGCCGTCTTCAGCCGCCGTGTTCAACGCCTGCTGCAGGTGCGGGCCGTTGGCAGACCGCTCGCGTTGGTTCAAGGCGGCGTCATGGCGTGCCTTGATCAGCAGCCAGCCGCGCAATTTCGAACGCGCCGCGCGCGCGTCGGCGGCTGTGCAACGTTCTGCCGCGAATTCGCGCACAGGCACCAGCAGCGCATAGGTGGTGGTGCCATCGCCTTCGCTGGTCAGCTCGTCGTGACGCGCCAGCACCAGCGACAGGTCGTGCAATTCGTCGATGCGAGACTGCAGCTCGTGCAGGGGAAGCCCGCACAACCACGCCAACAGGTCGGCACTGGCCGGCGCCTGCAGCACCGACATGCGTTGCAGCAGGCGGTCGTGCGCAGGCAACAGG
>JALYUN010000358.1 GCA_030853725.1 Pseudomonadota bacterium
CTCGTGGCGACATTGGCTTGAGGCCGCCAGCGGCCCTGCGGCGATGAAGCTGCTGGTGGCACTCGGCGGGAACGCGTTGCTGCAGCGCGGCCAGGCGCCGAGTGCGCAGAACCAGTCGGCGAACATCAACGTGGCCGCGGACCAACTGGCCCGTGTGGCTGCAGGCAACGGCCTGGTGGTGACGCATGGCAACGGACCGCAGATCGGTCTGCTCGCGCTCCAGGCAGCGTCGGGCGACCCCGCAACCGCTTCATCACTGGACACGCTCGGCGCCGAGACCGACGGCCTGATCGGCTACCTGCTCGAACAATCACTGGCGAACCGACTGCCACCGGATCGTGCCGTGGCAACGCTGCTGACGCGCGTCGAGGTCGACCCGTGCGACCCGGCTTTCGCCAAGCCGAGCAAGCCAATCGGACCGATCTACGCCGCGGCCGAGGCCACCCGCCTGGCACAGCAGCGGCACTGGGTCGTCGGCCCCGACGGCAGCGGCCTGCGCCGTCTGGTGGCGTCACCGCAGCCGCAGCGCATCCTCGGGCTGGAGCCGATTCGCTGGTTGATCGAGCGCGGTGCCGTGGTGATCGCTGCGGGGGGTGGCGGTATTCCCGTTGCGCTCTCGGCCGATGGCCGCAGCCACCACGGTGTCGAGGCCGTGATCGACAAGGACGCTTGCAGCGCGCTGCTGGCGCAACAGCTGGGCGTCGACTGCTTCGTGATCGCCACCGACGTCACCGGCGTATCGCTCGACTGGGGCACACCCCAGCAACGCGAGATCCGCAGGATCTCGCCGCAGGCGCTGGCGCGGCACCGCTTCGCGGCGGGTTCGATGGGCCCCAAGGTCGATGCCGCCTGCGCGTTCGCGCTGGCCACCGGCCGGCGCGCAATGATCGGCTCGCTCGGGCACATCGAAGCCATGTTGGCCGGCCAGTCCGGAACCGAGGTCTGCGTCGACGCCTTCGATGTTTGAGAGCCCCCGTGTGTGTTAGCGAACAGAAGCTTTTGGCTGCGGTGGCTAAGGTCATCGCTGCCCCTCATCCCAGGAACTCTCAATGACGATCGAATCGAAAGCCGCGCCCAAGGCCGGACGCATTGCAGGCACGCTGCACAAACGCGGCTACCTTGGACCCGCCCCCGATCAACCAGACAGCCGGCCCAGGGAAACGGTCGAAGCCGGCGAAGTCGCGGGCCGCGGCGTAGACAAAAAGCAGGGCGACGCCAAGCGAGGTCTATCGAACTGATTCGCCTGCGCGATCAAGGTCGCCAGCGCAGTCCGCAAACGGTGTCAAGACCGCAATAATAATTGCAGGCTGGCCCGGCGCCGAGGCGCGCGGACGCCAAGGCGAGAAGGCGGGAAAGCGCGAGTGGCGACTCTTCAAGACAGCCACATCATGCCCACCAGCATCAAGAGCGTCACGACCCCCAGCGTGGTGACGAAGCGGGGCATCAGAAAGGCGTCGAAGGCTTGCGCCACACAACGCAAGCGATGCAGCCGTCCTCGCGACTGCGCACATTGCCGCAGGTGTTGGCCCAGGTCGCTGCGATCGGAATCTGAATCAGTCGTGCTGGTCAAAATTGCCGTGCTTCCTGCATGGCGCGGGATGGGTGGTTCGGACTGGTCGCGCCAGACAGGTGGCAGGGGATTGCTCATGTGGATTCTTTCGAGTGCCGCAGAACCAGCGACGCTGGTTTCTGGAACAGTCGAGATTGCGCGCTCCGCGGCCGGCCGTCTGTGCGTTGACGAACACCCATGACCCGTTCCACTCAACATACCCAAGGTCAGACCGCAGCCATGCCACCGGTCGGCGAACGCGAACGCGGGCAGGAAGACCAGCGCAACCATCAACCCGGCACGCAGGACCGTGGGCGTGCAGACCAGCGCGGCGGGATGCCGGTGGTGCGCGGTGTGTCAATCGCTGAAGAACCCCAGGCCCAGCACACTGTGTTGGACCGTGAACCGTCCCAACCGAAGCTTGGTGCTTCTTTTGAGCATATGAAGCCGTCTCAGCGGCGTTCGGCGCTCTTTCGCGGCAACCCGACTCTGTTTCGACGGAACTCGAAGAAGGTCCTGTCTGCCTGACCCACGATGGGTGAGCCTGCGCCTTCGACCGGCAACGACTTCAGGTGCGCGCGGTCTTGGCCGCGACGAATCAATTCGCGCACGCAATCATTCGAGCTTCCGTAGCCGCCGACAGAAACCGGGTCCTGGCCGAAATCGCGCCTTGGCCAGTCCTTGAACCTCTCACCGCGTTGTCGCGCGCCGCTGGCGTGACTTGCAGAAGCAAACGTGTCTTCTGCCAGATCAGCCGTTGCAGCGTTCACGGTAATCGCGCCGTTCGGGGGAGTCACGGCGTGCCGATCGCCTTGTCGACAATCGCTTGCGCTTCGGTCAAGATGCGCTGCAGGTGACCGGGGCCGTTGAAGCTTTCGGCATAGACCTTGTAGATGTCTTCGGTGCCCGAAGGCCGGGCTGCGAACCAGCCGCTCTCGGTGATGACCTTGATGCCGCCGATGGCCGCGCCGTTGCTCGGTGCGTGGTCGAGCACGGCCGTGATTGCTTCACCCGCCAGTTGGCGCACAGCGATGGCTGCCGGTGTCAGCGCCGCGAGCTGCGCCTTCTGCGCAGGCGTCGCCGGTGCTTCGACCCGGTCGGCGACCGGCTCGCCGAGTTGCTGCACCAATTCGGCATAGAGCAGGGCCGGGTCGCGCCCGCAGCGCGCGGTGATCTCGGCGGCCAGCAGCGCGGGCACCAGGCCGTCTTTGTCGGTCGTCCAGACGCTACCGTCACGGCGCAGGAACGTGGCGCCGGCGCTTTCTTCGCCGCCGAAGCCGAGCGAGCCATCGAGCAACCCGGCCGAGAACCACTTGAAGCCGACCGGCACTTCGTAGAGCTGGCGTCCGAGCCGGGCCGCGACCCGGTCGATCAGGCTCGTACTGACCACCGTCTTGCCGACCGCGGCCTGCTGCTTCCAGGCCGACCGGTGTTTGAACAGGTAGTCGATCGCAACCGAAAGGTAGTGGTTCGGCGGCATCAACCCGGCCTTGGGCGTGACGATGCCGTGGCGGTCGTGGTCGGTGTCGCAGGCGAAAGCGATTTCGAAGCGGTCTTTGAGTCCCTGCAGGCGCTGCATCGCATAGGGCGACGACGGGTCCATGCGGATCTGGCCGTCCCAGTCGACCGTCATGAAGCCGAAGGTCGGGTCGACCACGTCGCTGACAACTGTCAAGTCGAGCCGGTGGCGCTCGGCGATGCGGGCCCAGTAGTGCACGCCGGCGCCGCCGAGCGGATCGACCCCGATGCGCAGCTTGGCGTCGCGGATCGTGTCGAATTCGATCACATGGACCAGGTCGCCGACATAGGCGTCGAGGAAGTCGTGGCGGTGGGTGGTCGGCGCGCGCAGCGCTTGCGCGTAAGGCATGCGCTTGACACCGCGCAGCGAGGCTTCCAGATAGCGGTTCGCGGCGGCCTCGATGCCGGCCGTGATGTCGGTGCCCGCCGGGCCACCGTTCGGCGGGTTGTACTTGAAGCCGCCGTTGTCCGGCGGGTTGTGCGACGGCGTGATGACGATGCCGTCGGCCAGGCCCGACTTGCGGCCACGGTTGTGGGTCAGGATCGCATGCGAGACGGCCGGCGTCGGCGTGTATTCGTCGTCTGTCGCCAGCATCACGTCGACGCCGTGGGCCGCCAGTACTTGCAGCGCGCTGGCGCAGGCCGGCTGCGACAGGGCGTGGGTGTCGATGCCCAGAAACAGCGGGCCGGTGATGTGCTGCCGATAGCGATAGTCACAGATCGCCTGCGTGATCGCCAGCACATGCGCTTCGTTGAACGAGCAGTCGAGCGACGAACCGCGATGGCCGGAGGTGCCGAACGAAACCCGCTGCGCCGGCACCGACGGATCGGGCACGCCGGTGTAATACGCGCTGACGAGCTTGGGCACATCCACCAGCAGCGAACGCGGCGCCGGCTTGCCGGCCAGGGGACTGATGACAGTGGGCATCGTTAGGCTTTCAGCGGCGGCTGGCGGGTGGGCGGGCCAGACCGGCGCTGCCGACGATAGCGTTCGATCAAGGCGTTGGTCGAGCTGTCGTGGGCGAGCGGCGCGTTGCGCGCGGTGTCGAGTTCGGGCAGCACGCGCTGCGCCAACACCTTGCCGAGTTCGACCCCCCATTGGTCGAAGGAATCGATGCCCCAGATCACACCTTGCGTGAAAACGCTGTGCTCGTAGAGCGCGATCAGTGCGCCCAGCGTCGCCGGGGTCAGGCGTTCAGCGAGGATCGTGTTGCTCGGCCGGTTGCCTTCGAAGACGCGGTGCGGCACGAGTTCGGGCGCAGTGCCCTCGGCGGCCACCGCGGCGGCGGTCTTGCCGAAGGCCAGCGCCTCACTCTGCGCAAACAGGTTGGCCATCAGCAGGTCGTGTTGATCGGGCCCATCGGGCGAATCAGGCGCCAGCGGATTCAGGCTCTGGCAGAAGCCGATGAAGTCGCAGGGCACCAGCCGCGTGCCCTGGTGCAGCAACTGATAAAACGAGTGCTGACCGTTGGTGCCGGGCTCGCCCCAGAGCACCGGTGCGGTCTGGCAGACTACAGGCTGCCCCGCCTGCGTCACGTGCTTGCCGTTGCTCTCCATCGTCAACTGCTGCAGGTAGGCCGGGAAGCGCTTCAGGTACTGGTCGTACGGCAGCACCGCAGCGGTCGCGGCGCCGAGAAAATTGTTGTTCCAGATCGCCAGCAGCCCCAGCAGCACCGGCATGTTGGAACGCAGCGGCGCCTGGCAGAAGTGTTCGTCCATCGCATGGAAGCCGCCCAGCAGGTCGCGGAAGTGCTGCGGGCCGATGGCGATCATGGTCGACAGGCCGACCGCCGAGTCCATCGAATAGCGGCCGCCCACCCAGTCCCAGAAGCCGAACACGGATTCGGGTGCGATGCCGAATTGCGCCACTCCCTCGGCATTCGTCGAAACGGCGGCGAAATGCCGCTTCACGGCTTGGTCGTCGCCCAGTTGGCCGACCACCCAGGCTCGCGCTGCGTGGGCGTTTGTCAAGGTCTCCTGGGTCGTGAAGGTCTTCGAGCAGACGATGAACAGGGTCTCGGCCGCGCTGAGATCGCGCGTGGCCTCGGCCAGGTCGGTGCCGTCGACGTTCGAGACGAAGCGCAGGTTCAGGTCGCGCTGGCTGTAGTGGCGCAAGGCTTCGTACGCCATGACGGGCCCCAGGTCCGATCCGCCGATGCCGATGTTGATGATGTTGCGAATGCGCTGGCCGCTGTGGCCGAGCCAGCGGCCGCTGCGCACCGCGTCAGCGAAGTCGGCCATACGCGCCAGCACCGCCTGGACTTCGGCGATCACGTCGACGCCGTCGACGACGAGCGTGTCGGTGGCGGGCGCGCGCAAGGCGACATGCAGCACCGATCGCTGCTCGGTGGTGTTGATCACGTCGCCGCGGAACATGGCCTGCCTGCGCGCGACCAGGCTGCATTCGGTGGCCAATTGCGCCAGCAGTTCCAGCGTGCGGTCGTCAACACGGTTCTTCGAATAGTCCAGGTACAGGCCCGCCGCTTCCAGCGTGTAGCGCCGGCCGCGCTCGGGGTCTGCCGCGAACAGCTCGCGCAGATGGGCTCGGCCGTTCTGCGCGTGGTGGGTGATCAGCGCCCGCCACGCCGGCCGCGAAGTCGGGGGCCCCGTAGTGGCGCGCTGCGTCGCACACTTGTCGGCGCTCACTCGCCGCTCCCGGCCAGGCTGGCGCGCTTCTCTGCGATGCGCGCCAGCAGCGCCCGCCACGATGCGGCGAAGGCATCGGCGCCTTCGCGCTGCAGGCGTGGGG
>JALYUN010000360.1 GCA_030853725.1 Pseudomonadota bacterium
GCCCTTGACGTCGCTGTCGGCGAGTTCGGGGCGCGCCTGGTCGAAGCTCAGGTACTGCTGGCCGATGTCGGCCGTTTGCAGCATGGTGAGCCGCGGGTCTGACTTCAGCCGCGCGATGTCTTGGTACGGCGGGTCCATCACCAGGTCGACTTCGCCGGAGGCCAGCGCCGCCAGCCGCGTAGCGTCGGACTTGATGGTGATCCAGTCGACCTGCTTCAGGTTGCCGCTGCGCTTGTCGGCCCAACCCCACCAGCGGTCGAAGCGCTTTAGCACGGTGCGCACATCGGGTTCGTACTTGTCGAGCTTGAACGGGCCGGTGCCGTTGGCGTGGCGCACGCCGTAGGTTTCCTGCTTGGCGTTGAAGTTCTGGGCTTGGTCGACGCCATGCGCTTCGCACCAGGCGCGGCTCATCATCGCCACGAACTGCAATTTCTCCGGCAGCACGGCGTCGGGTGCTTCCATCACCACTTCCAGCGTCAACGGGTCGACGGCGCGCACCGCGCTCACGCCCTTCAACTGAAAGGCGCGCTGCGACGTGCTGCCCATGGCGCGCTGCAGCGAGAACACCGCGTCGTCGGCGGTGAAGGCGCTGCCGTCGTGAAAGACCACACCGCTGCGCAGCTTGAAGCGCCAGGTGGTGGGCGAGGTCATTTGCCAACTGCTGGCCAGCGCCGGCTCGGTCGCGAACTTCGCGTCGCGGCTGACCAGCGATTCGTAGATCTGGTGCACCACCCGCGAGTGGTACAGCAGCGCCAGCGCCTGCGGGTCCATGGTCTGCGGGTCGAAGGCGGTGGCGATGCGCAGGTTCTGCGCCACCGCGGGTGCTGCAGTGAGCGCCGCAGCGAGCACCGCCGTGAAGACGACGAGACTGGTCAGCAGGCTGCCGGTGCCGCGCCGCACGACACACCGCAAACCCCGCCCGCTGCGGGTCACGAAAGATGGGATAGGCATCGATGGATTGTCGGCAATCCACCCCGAAACCGGCACGGGGCCATACCCGGATGGTGGCCCGGCGCTGTCGGGTCGTCCATCAACGTCGGCGTCACTCGCCGTCGTCTGCGTCGGCGCTGTCGGCCTCGTCTTCGTCGCGTGCTTTTTGTACCCGCGCTTTCAGGCGATCTTGCAGCGGCGTCATTGCGGCCATCAGGTCACCGACGGTGCCCGTGTGGCCCACGCGCAGCGCCGGCAGCGGCAGGCTGCTCATATAAGGCGCGGCGAAAACGCTGTCCATCTGGCGCCAGGTCAGCACCATCGAAACCCCCAGGGAGGCCACCAGCATCGCGGCCACCGCCACGCTCACCGTGCGCCGGTGCGCCGGCAGTGCGTGCACCAAGTGCGCACGCACCAGCAGCGCCGCCAGCAGCGCCTGCACGAAGCCGCTCAACTTCCACATCAGCGGCCAGTCCAGCGCTGCGGCTGCGCTCGGCCAGAACAGGTCGACGGCCATGATCAGCAACAGCCACGGCAGGGCGATGCGCAGATGCCCGCCGAAGTCGAAGCGGTGCGCGAACAGCTTGGAAACCAGCGCCCAGCAGCCTACCCAGAGAATCACCGCCAGCGGGAAACCGATCACCAGGGGCAGCCAGGTCGACAGGTCGGCACCCGGGTCGAGCTGCACCCAGTGATTGCCGTAGGCCAGCGCCAGCAACAGCACCGCAGCCAGCAGCGGGTGGCCGCGCCAGCCGGTTACCGGGCCGGGCAGCGGTTGTTCGGGTGCCAGCACTTCGGAAGGCAGGCGGATGCGCAGCCGCGTACTGCCGATGGCGACGCTGGCACCGGCTTCGGGCAAGCTCAGCGACTCCCCGCTGGCCAGCCGCCGCTTGCCGAGTTGCACGCCGTTGCTGCTGGTGAGCACCGTTAGCACGACGCGGCCGGCTTCATCGGTGGACAGCCGCGCGTGGTGCGGCGCCACATGCGGGTCGTCCAGCACCAGGTCGTTGTCGAGCGCGCGGCCGATCGTCAGCGGCCAATGCCACACGTCCACGCTGCGCAGTGCGCGCTGTTGGTGATGGCGGTCGAGCGGCTCGGCCAGCTCGATCAGCGCGCGGCGGTTTTCGGGTCGGTCCATGCAAAGCCGTCTAGGTAGTGGCGGGTCAGCGCTTCGGCGCTGTCGAAAGCAACGCCGTAAGCGTCGAAGCGGCCCTGCACGCCGGTCTGGTTGGCGTCGAGCGTGGCCACCAGCACGGTCAGGTCGTACAGGCCCGGCAGCTTCTTGTAGGCGCGCAGGCAGACCACGGCTTTCAAAGGCAGCAGGTGCGGTGCCACCTGGCGTTCGACGCAGCGCGGCGCGGTGCGGTGGCGGTCGTCGCGGCCGACCGCTTCGTTCTTGAAGCTGTCGGAGTAGCGGTCGTTGAAGCGCAGCGTGCCAAGCTTGCTCCCGTCGTAAGCCTCGTGTCGTACGGTGAGAAAGCCGGTCAGCATGCCGCCGCCGATAAAGAGGCGCGTGTCCATTTCGCAGTCGGAACGTTCGAATTGCAGGCCGCGTGTGGCCTGCGGCGAGCCCCGGCCCCAACAACGCAAAAAGTCTTCTTTCGGCACCGGGATCACATAGCGCGGGTGGCCGGCGCTGCGCCACGGCAGGGCGTCGAAGCGCGCAGTCAGTGCGGCTTGGTGCTGCATCAATTGGCGCGTGATTTCGGGCCAGGCCGGGGTGGTGATCGGTGCCGCGTCCTGGCCCCGAGCCAGCAGCGCGCGCACGAAGGTGGCGGGCACCAGGAAGCTGACCTGTTCACCGTCGCGCCGCGCAGCCACGTTGACGCCGATCAGCCTGCCCGCATCGTCTAGCGCCGGGCCGCCGCTCATACCCGGGCTGAGCGAGCCCCCGAAGAACAGCGTGGGCAGGAAGCCGCGCTCGGCCAGGCCGTTGTAGCTGCCTTCGGCCACTGCGAAGCCTACGTCCAGCGGGTTGCCGAGCGAATAGATGCGGGCGCCGCGCGGCAGCGTGTCGGCAACGTCCCGCAGCGGCACTGCGCCGCGGCCGGCAAAGGCGCCGGCTTCGACCGGCTTCAACAGCGCCAGGTCGTGGATCACATCGAAAGCCAGCAACTGCAGCGCGCCCTGCTTGCCATCCACCGTGACATAGACCAGCCGGTAACGGCTGGGCTGCAGGGCGTACTGACTGATCACGTGGTAGTTCGTGATCAGGTGGCCCCCGTCGCCGGCTAAAAACCCCGAGCCGACCGAGGCCTGGCTGTCTTGGGTCTTCAGCAACGTGCGAATCTGCAGCAGCAGCGGGCGGGTGCGTTCGTAGATGCGCTGGCCGGGGCCGGTGAGCAGGACTTCGGCAGGTTGGGCCGCGGATTGTGCAGGGGCTGGCAGCTGCTGCTCCGCAGAGCGATCTGCGGGTGGCGCCGTCGGTGCTGCCTTGCCAGGAATCGATCCGGGTGTTGGGCCGGGAATCCTGATCGGAATCGATACCGACGAAGCGTCCGCCATCGTAGTGCCCGACGAAGCTGGCCGCGCAACGGGTGGTACCGCTGCCATCGGCACACTCAACGAGTCAGGGGCCGTGGCGGCCATGGCTGCAGAGGATGCAGCCGCAAAGGAAGCCAAAAGCAGCCCAATGCGACAGAGCCGAATCCGGCTTGACAGGACTTTCGACTGAAAGGCCAAGGGGCCGGTTGAATGCATTGCCGAATCTTAAGCGGGCGAATTCATGCGTGCTGGGCAAGGGACGTTTCCACCCGCGCCCACTGACACTGCGGGTCATGCGCAACGCGGGTCGGCTGCCGTTCTCACCGGCACACCAGGCATGCGGCCGAGGACCTCAGATGCAGAGGCCCTCGAGCGTCGACACCGCGTCGGCGACCTTCGCGGCATCCAACGCACCAGACCCCGCGTAGATGGAGCTTGACGATCGCTGATCGATGCCTCGGCATCAAGTCGGCATCGTTTCCAACACGATCAACTTGAAGAAGGACCCGCCATGAAGCTATTGCGTTACGCATCGATCGCCCTTACAGCCACTGCGCTTGCGGCCTGTTCCGGAATGAATTCGAGCACCAAGATGTCGGAAACCGGCATGGCGAACAACGGCATGGCCAGCGACGCCATGGCGAGCAAAGGCATGGCGCCGGTGATGGTCGGCGGCGCTGCGATGCTTCCCACCAGGGACATCATCGACAACGCAGTCAACTCGAAGGACCACACGACACTCGTCGCTGCTGTCAAGGCAGCGGGTCTGGTCGACACTTTGAAAGGGCCTGGACCGTTCACTGTGTTCGCGCCCACCAACGCTGCGTTTGCGGCGTTGCCGGCCGGAACCGTCGATACGCTGCTGAAGCCTGAGAACAAGCCGAAGCTGACCAAGATCCTGACCTCACACGTGATTGCCGGTCGCATGGACGCCGCAGCGTTGATGCACGCCATCCAGGCCGGTGGCGGCCGGGCTGTGCTGAAGACCGTCTCGGGCGACACCGTCACTGCGATGGCAGCCGGCAAAGGCATCGTGCTGCAGGATGAATCGGGCCGTCAGGCCAGGGTCACCATCGCCGATGTCTACCAGTCCAACGGCGTCATCCACGTCATCGACACCGTGCTGTTGCCGAAATGATGGGTGCTTCTCGGTCCGGGTGAATCGTGCCGGTATCACGTCGGCATCAAGCTTCAGCCACGCCGCATCAGCGTGCTCTTGCCGAACAGGCTCTCGATCAGGTCGACCGCCAGCACCGCGGTGCGGTTGCGCACGTCCAGCGCCGGGTTCAGCTCCATCACGTCCATGCTGGCGAGCCGGCCACTGTCGGCGATCATCTCCATGCACAACTGCGCTTCGCGGTAGGTGGGCCCGCCGGGCACGGTGGTGCCGACGCCAGGCGCGATTTCAGCGTCGAGGAAGTCGACATCGAAGCTGACATGCAAATGCGTCTTGTCGTCCATCGTGGCCAGCGCCAGCTCCATCGTATGGCGCATGCCCATTTCATCGATGTAGCGCATGTCGAAGACTTCCATGCCCTGTTCATGGACAAAACGTTTTTCGCCCGCGTCCACGCTGCGGATCCCGATCTGGCGCACTGCTTTCGGGCTGATGGCCGGCACCGTGCCACCGATCTCGATCAGCGCTTGCGGCCCGTGCCCACACAGGCACGACACCGGCATGCCGTGGATGTTGCCGCTGGGGGTGAGCGCGCTGGTGTTGAAGTCGGCATGGGCATCGAGCCACAGGATGCGCAGTTTTTTGCCGGTATCGCGGCAGTGCCGCGCCACCGCGCTGATCGAGCCGATACCCAGACAGTGATCGCCGCCCAGCAAGATTGGCAGGCGGCCCTGGCGCAACTCAGCATAGACCGCGTCGTGCACGGTCTGGTTCCAGGCCACGACTTCGTTCAGATGGCGATAGCCGTCTACCGGCGGCAACCACGGGTTGGCGGGACCATTCAGGTTGCCGCGGTCGACCACGTCCAGCCCCTGGGCCTGCAGCGTTTCGCCGATGCGCGCTACGCGCAGGGCTTCGGGTCCCATGCTGGCGCCGCGGGCGCCGGCGCCGATGTCGGTGGGCGCGCCGATCAAGCTGATGTGGGCGTTCATGGCGGGTCTGATGCGGTCCGGTTCAAGCTGCAGTGGCTTCGGCTTCGGCACCGCCCAGTTCGAGTCCGTAGTGCCGCGTCAGGCAGCACCAGGCTTCTTCGGCGGTTTCCACGTATTCGAACAGCTCCAGGTCTTGCGGGCTGATGACGCCGGTTTCGACCAGGTAGCCGAAGTCGATCAGGCGTTCCCAGAAGTCGCGCCCGAACAGCAGGATCGGCCGCCGGCTGCTCTTGCCGGTTTGTATCAGCGCCAGTGACTCGAAGACTTCGTCGAGCGTGCCGAAGCCGCCGGGAAAGCACACCAGCGCGATGCTGCGCATCAGGAAGTGCATCTTGCGCAGTGCGAAATAGTGAAACTGGAAACACAGCTCGGGGGTGATGTACGGGTTCGGCGCTTGTTCGTGGGGCAGCACGATGTTCAGGCCAATGCTCTTGCCGCCCACGTCGAAGGCGCCGCGGTTGCCGGCTTCCATGATTCCGGGCCCGCCACCGGTCACGACGTAGACCGGCGTCGCCAAGGCGCTGGAGCGTTCGGTCACCAGCGCCGCGAACAGACGCGCTTCTTCGTAATAGCGGCTCATTTGCAACGCAGTTTCGGCGCGGCGCAACAGCGCGGTGGCGCCGCCCTGGCGGGCGGTATCCAGTGCCGCCTGCGCGGCCTCGGGCGGCAGGATGCGGGCGCTGCCGAAGATCACGATGGTTGCTTCCACGCCCTGTTCACGTTGCACCAGTTCGGGCTTGAGCAATTCGAGCTGCACCCGCACCGAGCGCAAGTCGTCGCGCAGCAGGAAGTCGGTGTCGGTGTAGGCCAGGCTGTAGGCGCTGCCGGGGCCGCTGTAAGGCGACGGCTCGGCAGCGGTCTTGGCGGCGTCTTGCCCGGCGCTCGGAAAGTTGCGCGCCGTCATCGGGGTGGCGGCGCGGTTCTTGACGGCGTTGTCGGTGGAAGGAACTGCCGGGGTCTTCGGGGATTTCAAATTCATGCTTTCGAGTTTGAGGCAAAGCGGTTCGGGGCCGGAGTGGGGTCGGTGCAGATCGGGCGCTCGCCGCAGACCACGCACTGCGGCTGGCGCGCAATGGCGACGCTGTCCCAGACCATCTGGCGCGCGTCCAGCATCAGCAGGCGGCCCGCCAATGAAGGCAGCGCGGGGTCGGCCAGCAGCAGCTTCAGCGCTTCTGCCGCCTGCATACTGCCGACGATGCCCACCAGTGGCGCCAGCACGCCGAGCGTGGCGCAGGCCACGTCTTCGTAAGCCGCGTCGGGCGGAAACAGGCAGGCATAGCACGGCGCGCTGTCCTGGCGCGTGTCGTAGACCGAGATCTGCGCGTCCCAGCCGATTGCGGCGCCGCTGACCAGCGGCTTGCAGTGACGCACGCAGGCCGCGTTGATGGCTTGGCGGGTGGCAAAGTTGTCACTGCAGTCCAGCACCACGTCAGCCGCCGGCACCAGACGGTCCAGCGCTTCGGCGTCGACGCGCAAGACCCGGGCATCGACTTGCACGTCAGGGTTCAGTGCGCCTACGGTTGCGCGCACCGAGTCGGCTTTCGGCAGGCCGACGCGCGACGTGGCATGCGCGATCTGGCGCTGCAGGTTCGTCAGATCCACCACGTCATCGTCGACCACGGTCAAGCGGCCGACGCCCGACCCACCCAAGTACAGCGCCGCTGGCGAGCCGAGCCCACCGGCGCCGACGATCAACACCCGGGCGCTCAGTAACCGCTGCTGCCCTTCGATGCCGATCGGCTCCAGCATCAGGTGCCGCGCGTAGCGCAGCAACTGCCGGTCGCTCAGTTCGGGCAGCATCACCGCGTGGACCCGGCTGGTCTGCAATCGAAGCAAACCCGCCAGCGGCGGGTTGCCTTGTTCACTTCACCGGTGTCTTCGGCACCGCGGCTTCGACCCGCTTTTCGTCCGAGGTCTTGCTGGCCATTACCGGCAAACCACGCAACTCGTTCACCGCTTGTTGCAGTGGGAAATCTTCGGCGCTGCCGAATTCGGGCAGCGGCTTCGGCGGTTCCTTGCTCTTGGCCAACTGCTCCTCCAGCCGCTTGCGGGCTTCGTCGCGCAGCTTTTCGCGTTCCGGGTCTTTCTTCTCGTCGGTGCCTTGCAGATGTTTGTCGAGATCGGCTTCACGCATGCGCAGCACCGCGAACACATTGCCTTCGGCGGTTTCGTCCAGGAACACATCGGGCACGATGCCTTTGGCCTGGATCGACGTGCCTTTGGGCGTGTAGTAGCGCGCGGTGGTGATCTTCAGCGCGGTGTCACCGGGCAGCGGCCGTACGGTCTGCACCGAGCCCTTGCCGAAGGTCTGCGCACCCATGATGGTGGCCCGCTTGTGGTCTTGCAGCGCACCGGCAACGATCTCGCTGGCCGAAGCCGAGCCTTCGTTGACCAGCACCACCAGCTTGACCGTCTTCAGCCCCGCCGGCAGTTTTTTCAGCGGGTCGCTGCCGCCGCGGCGCGCGTAGTACTCGGGGCTGGCGCGGAAGGTGGCACGCGACTCCGGCAACTGGCCGTTGGTCGAGACCACCACATCGTCAGCCGGCAAGAAGGCCGCTGCCAACGCCACCGCACCGTCGAGC